>CAZFGM010000045.1:0-19179 GCA_964518515.1 uncultured Alcaligenaceae bacterium
GGCAGACCGCGCTGCGCCAAAAGGGCAACGGCCTTCAGCAAATCGACGCTGCCTTTTTCATAACTCAGATTGGCCAGATGGCCGATGACGATTTCGCCCGGCGCCACCTGCCAGGCCTGGCGGACGCCGGCCCGGTCGCCGCCGGTGCATTCGGCCGGGTCCACGCCCAGGCCCTGGAGAATGATTTTCTCCCGCGCTAATCCCTGGCGCAAAAGTTCCGCCCGTTCTCCAGAGGTTTGCACGAACACCCGGTCGGCGCTGGCCAACAAGGAAAGAAGGGCGGGCGTGGTGTACGCCCGGCGGATGGGGTCGCGCGGATCGTCCGGATCGCCCAGGTGCAGAAACGGCGTGACCAGAAAAGGGACGCCAAGACGGCGTGCCAGCCGGCGGGCGCACACGATCGGAAAGGCGTAGGGGAAAGCGGCGGCATGCACGACGTCGAAGGGCCGGTCGGGCCGTCCGGCATCGCGCCACAGGCCCCACGCCAGCGGATTGCACGGCAACGTCACGCATTGCCAGGCGCGCACCGGCAACAGCGACAAGGCTTTGAGAAGAAAACGCCGGCCGGGAAAGCCCCATAGGCTGTGGCGCCGCACCACCACGCCGTCCTGGACCGACTCCCCCGCCTCCAGGCACCGGCCCCGACCCGACCAGAACGCCTCCAGCGCCAAGGCCGTGGTGGTAAAAACCGTGACGGCATCCCCCGAGGCGGCGACAAACCGGCTCAACCGGGCCATGTAGGCTTCCGAGCCGCCCACCGCCGGCGGATAACGCTGGATGAAATGAGCCACACGCAACCGCAAGACAGGATCCTTCCCAAGATTTTGAAAGAATTGCCAATTGGAAATTTCAATTATCCTTCGCGCGGGCAAGATTGATTGGTACTTGGTGCCGCCACGTTTCAAACGTTACTTTTTCCCTTGTTGGCCAACTCAAACTAACTTGTGCCATTTTTAACCATGCCGTAATTTTGCTCTAAGCGCTGAACCTAGCCAAAGATTGACGATGCCCGCCCCTGGAACGGGCCAGGGCAAAGTCGAGCTTCTCCAGGACGCGAATAACCTGGTCCGCTGTGACGCGCGGCAGTTTCACAGTGCAACCTCCAGGGTGGTGAAACTGCTCTCGTCGCCCTCGGGAATCGCTTCGCCGCATGCCAGCCGATCTTCAATGTGCAGCTCGATGGCCTCTTTGATGTTGGCCAGAGCTTCTTCATACGTGTCGCCCTGGGTGTAACATCCCTGGAGGCTGGGACAACAAGCGAAGTAACCATCGCCGTCTTTCTCGATCAGGACCGGCAGACGATATTTGCCTGTTCGAACCGATTTCCTGGCTCTTTTTTCTTTCCTTTCATCGACTCCTCCGATCATGTGGTCCTCGGTCTTTTTCCCCTCAATATCGGTCGTCAAACCCTGGGCCATCTTGACCTCCTCGGCATGGTTGACCGTCCAGGCCGTCTTGTGCGTCACGGTTTCGATCAGGCCGGCCGCCAATGTTCATTGCGTTTTCATTTTGAGTTTTCGCTTACGGGGATTACGATTGGTGCGACTAAAATCGTAATATTTTCTACCGCTATTTTTTTCCTTTTCTTTCAGGTCCCGGAAAATCGCCTTGAGATCGTAATTGAATTGGGAAACATATTCCTCGCGGATCCGGCGAATTTCTTTGATGATTTCATCATTCCACATGGTTCTCCTCCGGTTGCAAACTTCATAGCGACACCTCCCATCCGCAAGCGACACATCTTCGCGCTCTTGGAGTGCGCAAGTTCTTGCCACATTGAGGACACGGCCGGCCGAATTTGCTCCGCCGGTGCTTGAGAACTTCGGATGGCGTAAGTCCATCTTCTCCAGATAATCGCCGGCTGGCTATGTACAGAGGAACAAAAATCTCTCGACAATCTTCCAGGCGTATTCCGCTTTGTTCAGCTGCGTTGACTGTTAACTTAGTGTGGTGAAATATCCTTGCCAACTCAGCGAATTCTTCTTCACTAAGTGCTCGAACGAAACGATTGCAACGCCAACAAAATATGCGATCCATGACGGGCCGCCTTCTTTTCTAAGCCGATCCCCCCTCAATATCCGTCGTTAGCCCCTGCGCCATCTTGACCTCCTCGGCATGGTTGACGGTCCACGCCGTCTTGTGCGTTACGGTCTCGATGAGCCCCGCCGCCGAGGGATGGCCGTTACCGCTCTTCTTGACGCCGCCGAACGGCAGATGGACCTCGGCGCCGATGCACGGCAGGTTCACGTAGCCCATGCCGTACTCGCATTCCTCGCGGAAGAAGCGCATCGTGCGGTAGTTTTCGGTGATGATCGCCAGCGACAGGCCGTAGTCGGTATCGTTGTAGATGGCCACGGCCTCGTCGTTGTTCTTGAAGGGGATCAGGGCCAGGTGGGGACCGAACACTTCCTCGCGGATGCAGCGGATGCCCGGGCGGTGGTTCATGCGATAGATGAAAGGGCTGAGATAGCAGCCGCGGGCGTGGTCGCCGTCGGTCAGCGGGCCGCCGTCGAGCAGGACCTGGGCGCCTTCTTTCCTGGCCAGGTCGTTGTAGCTTTGCACCTTGCGAACCGCTTCCTTGTGAATGAGCGGGCCGGTGAAGTTGCGGGCGTCGAGCGGATCGCCGATGCGCAGCCGCTTAGCCGTGGCTGTCAGCTTGTCGGCGAAGCGGTCGAACAGTTTTTCATGCACGAGGATTCGGCCGGCGGAGACGCAGCGCTGGCCGCTAGTCTTGAAGCCGCTGATGAGGGCGCACGTCACGGCCAGATCCAGTTTCGCGTCCTCGCAGACGATAACGGCGCTTTTCGAACCCATCTCGCAGGCGACGATGCGATCGAAATGCTGGGCCGACAGCTCCTGAATGCGGTGTCCGACGTCGTAGCTGCCGGTGAACAGGACCACGTTGACACCGGGGTGTCGCACCAGGGCCTCGCCGGTCTCGCCGTCGCCGTGCACCAGGTTGATGGCGCCGGCCGGAAAACCCGCCTCTTCAAAAAGCTCGACCAGGCGTTGACCGATGGCGGGCGTGTCTTCCGATGGCTTGAACACCACCGTGTTGCCTTCGAGCAGCGACGGGCCCAGCATCCACAACGGCACGGCGAACGGGAAGTTCCACGGCGTGATGACCGCGACCACGCCCCACGGCTTGCGGCGCATGAACGCGTCTTTCTCCGGGATTTCCGACGACAAGACGTCGCCCAGCGGCATCCGCCCGGTGCCGAAGACGTACTGGATCATGTGCAGCCCTTCGACGACCTCGGCCCGGCACTCGCTGACGACCTTGCCGCACTCCTTGGCCATCAGCTCGGCCAGGGCGTCGGTCTCGCGCTTGACGAGTTGGGCGAGGTTGTCGAACAGCTCGGCGCGGCGAATACGGCTTTGCCGCCGCCAGCTGGGATAGGCCCCCCGCGCCGCCGCCACCGCCTGCTCCGCTTCCTCCTTGCTCGCCCGCGGAAAGACACCGATGATCTCGTCGCTCCGCGCCGGGTTGGAACTGTCGAACGATTTTCCCTTGGGCGTCCACCAGCGGCCGGCGATTAAATGACGTCCGGTGATGGTCGTGGCGACGGCAGTGCTCATGATGGCCTCCTTGACGGAACCGGTTCGATGTCTTCAGGACTTGCCCTCAAGACAAAAGATGCGTCTTCTACGCAACCTGTCTCTTCTGAATTATAATGCAAGGGGTGTTTGCCGAACAATGCGAAGGGGATAGGTGTCCTTGACCCGGGCCTACATGTTCGGCGACGACAAGCAACTGGTGATTATCAATTTGCCCGCGCCCCGAATAATCACTTCTTTTCCCGCGCGAATTCCGGCACCGCCGCCTTTTCATCCAACTTTAGCGCCGTCCGAAAGGCCAAGACGGAATCGGCGGCGTCGCCGGTCGTGAGAGCGGTCCACCCGCGGTGTACCCAATCGTTGGCGGTGGCGTCCTTGCGGGCGGTGACCTGCTTGAGAAGGGTGTAGGCTTCGCGTGGGCGCCATGCATCGTCGAGGGCCTGCGCGGCCTGATCGCCGCGCGTATCGTTGCGCAGCAGCTCGTCGGCCGCTTCGTCCAGCTTCTGCCACATCGCGGCGTCATAGGCGATTTCCTTGGCGAACTTCGTCTTGAGGGTCCAGGCACGGTTCAGATAGACCTTCCAGCCGGCCGGCGTCTTGCGCAGCCGATACACCTCGGCGAACGTCATGTAGTCCTTCCCGAAATGCCGGGTGGTGCGGACGCGCAGCTCCGCCTCGTCCTTGTCCACCTTCACCTGGACGTCGGCGAAAGTGACCTTGTGGTCCGCCGCGGGCTTGCCGTGCATTAACAGACGCCGGGTGCTCTCGATCTGCTTGCGATCGAGGACGAGGTCGTGTTTGCCGGCCTGTTCATGGCGTCCGCCGACGATCTTGGCGTCGTCGGCCCACTGGGTCATGTACTCTTTGAAGTCATGGCGTGCCCAGCCGGCCTCCTGCGGGCCGAGAACGGCTTTCTTGACGGCTTCGGCGTTGTCGCCGGCACAGGCCAGCGGCATGACGCCAAGGAAAGCGATCAACACGAAGAGGATGCGACGCACGTTGTCTCCTTTGCAAGTCAGAATTATTCTTCCCCCATCTGCAACGCCCCGGCCGGGCAGATCCAGACGCACAGCGAACAGCTGATGCACTCGGGCGGCCGCGCCAGCCACGGCACCGGGCCGGCCATCGCCAGGCACTGCGTGGGACAGACTTCCGGACATTCGCCGCAACCGGTGCACAAGGTCTCGTCCAGGAGCGGGATTTGCCGCTGGGTTGCACTCTCAGGAAGGCTTTGGTTGATCGCTGTCATCCTTTTCCATCTGAGGTAAAAAGCCCTGAACCAGTTCCGGCAACAGCTCGATTGGTTGGGGTGGAAACAAGACGTAGCGGGCCCCCAGATCCCAGGCCAGGCCGGCCAGGGCCGGGTTGGCGCTGTCCCCCACCACCAGCGTGGCCGTGTCGGGAAAAAGCCAGGTGACCCGTTCCAGCAAGGTCAGCTCGCGTTCCAGGTCGCGGCCCAGCTTCACCACCAATACGCCCGGCCCGCGCCGCCGCAACCAGCCCAGACAAGCTTGCACCTGCCGCACCTCGCGCAAGCGCAGGCCGCGGGTTTGCCGCAGAGGCCCCAGGATCTCGGCCAGCTTGCCATCGGCTTCGTACACCAGAACCTGGGCCAGTTTCATAGCTTGAGCCCGGAGGACTGTGAAGGTGAGAGAAGATTGCCAATTGCCAATTGAAATCGCAATTGCCCGGGTTCTCGGTCCATCCACCGCGAATCACTGTTGCGCTCCACTCTCGGCGTTTCGCGCTCCACTCTCCGCGCCCACTATTTGCCGTCCTTGATCCGATCCTCCAGACAAAACACCACCGCCCGGCCGTTGGGAACATTGTCCAGGCCGGCGCCGAAGTAAATGCGCCGGCGCTCGCCTTCCTTTTCGCGCAGGACGACCACGCGCGGGGTGGAGCTAAGATGGGCGTTTTGTTTTTCCAGGCTGTAAGTCCATTGCACCTTGCCGGAGCGGGCGTCCAGGCAAAAGACTTTGCCGCCGGTGGCGACGGCGTAGACGCTGCCCTGACCGCAGTCGGGGCAAATTGCCACGGCGGGGCCGGCCACCACCGGGCTGTCCAGGAACGTCCGCCACTTTTCCTTTCCGTCCTTCTTGGCCAGGGCGTAGCAGTTGCCATTGCGGCTGGTGAAATAAATGTGGTCCTTGTCCACCACCGGCCGGTCGAGAATGCCGTTGTCCACGGTGACCCTTACCTTCCAAACTCGTTCGGCTTCCTTGCCCTTGTCGCGCAGACAGAGCAACTCGCCGCCCGGGTTGTCGGCATCGGTGAAAATATCGCCATTACCGACTCCGAGGTAAATCAGGTCGCCCTCGACGATGGGGGCGCCCCAGCTTGGGTATTGGACCGGGAATTTCCAAAGCAGTTTGCCCGAGCCGGCGTCCAGGCACAAGAGGGCGGTTTCCCCCTGATCCCCCTTCAAATTGCGATCAATGCCGGTGCCGACGTAGACGCGTTTGCCGGCGACGACGGGCGGTGCGCCTACGCGGAGCAGGCGCTTGCCCTGTTTTTCGGGGAATTGCCAGATTTTCTTGCCGCCGGCGGCGTCGAGGCAGTACAGGCCGTCGTTGCCGGCGCCGAAATATACCTTGCCGTCGGCGACCACGGGGCTGGATTCCGTCTGGCTGGCGGTGGGGAAGTCCCACAGCTTCTTGCCGCTGGCGGCGTCGATGCAGTAGAGCTTGCAATTCTGATCGTCGTGAAAACCTTCGCCGATGTACAGCTTGCCGTTGGCCAGGCACGGCGAGGAAAAGGCCTGTTTGAAGTCGCCGTCGTCGTCAAAATGCCATTTCCTCTTGCCGGTCTGTCTGTCCAGGCAATACAGATTGCCGAACTTGAAAGTGGGATGCGCGGAGGCGATGTAGACGTGCTTGTCGTTCACCGTGGCGGACGACACGATCAAGCCCTTATCCTTGGACTGGAAATCCCACAGCATGACCACGGTTCGCCCACTGCCTTCCGCCACGGTGGTTTCGCCGGCGATTTCGCCAGCGTTGCCCAAGCGGGCGGCGGCGAAGCCGGTGAAGCCGAACAGGGCGGTGAATAGGATCAAACTCTCGCTGGGCATGGCGAGCGCCAACCGCCGCAAACCAACAAAAAAGCGGTAAGTGGTGTACAGCGCGCTGACCACGACGCCGCCGGCGAAGGCCAGGAACAGGTTCCAGTCTGGATCAAAGCGCGTGGGTTTATTTGCCAGGACCCAGATCAACCCGGCCACCAGGCACGCCACGGTGAAAATCCACAGCACCGCCACCTCCGCTTTGCCGGCAGAAGGGAAGAGGGCCGGGTCGGAAGCCCAGTGCAGGTAGCGCCGCCACGACCACACCAAGCCCAGAAAAGTGATCGCGGTCATCAGAAACCACCAGCCGCCGTCGCTGGCTAGCCAGGTGCCGCGAATCCAACCCGGGAAGAGCATTTTAACCAGATATACCAGGCTGATAAGCGTGATGACCGTGAATAACGCCGCCCACAGTCGGAACAGCTTCGGCGCGCCGCCGAAGACCGAGGGAAACAAGATCGCCAGAATGGCGAGGGGGGCCCCAAGGGTGGGCAGGGCCACCACGGCCCAGGAGGGGCCATAAAGGGGAATCATGGCCTGGAGGAACGGAGTGCAGAGCGCGCAGCCCGGTGCGCTTTCCCGTTCTCCAGGCTGCACTCCCGTCGTACCCCTCTCCCCGCTACGCGCTCCACTTTTTTTCTCCGGAACTTCTGGGCCATAACCCGGCGGCTCCTTGTCATTGGCCGGCGGCGGTTTTTTCCTGCCTGCCAGACAGTCCTTTACGAGTTGGTGCAATTCTTCTGTGGTGCCCTTGAAGGTACGGCGGAGAAATGGTTCGCCGTGGGTAAACCTCCAGGCGAAGGTGTCCTTGCTGGTTTTGCGGCCCAAGACATGAAACCACGTGCCGTTGCTGTAGCCGAACGAATGGAAACCACCTTCGCTCTCATTAAAAAAAAGCACCACCGGCAGGTCCGGGGCCAAGCGTTTGCGCAAAAGGTGTTTTTCTTTTTTGGAATCGTTGTCCGCGGTCAGATTGATGGGCAGCTTGCGAAAAGGAGCCTTCCCTTTTAAGTCCTCGGTCACGGTGAGCATCAAGGCGGGCTTGTCGGTATACAGTTTCTCGACCTTGGCCACCACGATGAACTGGGCATCGGCCAGGAAATTTTTCAGGGGCGTCAAGGCGGTTATTACGGCGAAGGCCGAGTTAGCCGTCCCTAGAACAGCGACCACGGCCAGAAAGCGAATCCAGATTTTGTGGCTTCCCATGAGGGGTTCCTCACCAGGTCCATCGGAAGGATCAAACCGAAAGTTGATTGTAGTCGAGTGGTCCCGCTTCTCGCAAGGACGAAGGCCCAGGAAAACCAGTTGACGAGCGGCGGGGTTCATCCCCGCCGTGGGGAGGTGCCAACCAAGACGGCAGGGGTGCGGTTCCAACCAAGACGGCGGGGGTGAACCTCGCCGCTCGTCAAGCCACCACTTCGATCCCTTGCGGCCAGGTTTCCTGCGGTTCATAACCGAGAAGTGTTTTCGCCGCTTCCAGATCATACCTTAGCAGTCGGTACGGCTTGCTGGTGCCGTAGACGAGGGTGAAGCGAATGTCCGCCGGCGCCTGCACGGCGCAGGCGAACAGCCGGCCCGCGTCGCCGGGACTAAGATACACGTCCTTGGCCCAGTCGCACTCGGCAATCTCCGCCACTTGCTGGCGGGTGCGCGGGCACCAGCCCAGACGAATGGCGATGACGCTGATGCCGTGGGCCTCGGCAAACGCCCGGCCCGCCCCTTCCAGAAACAGCTTGGCGGCGGCATACCAGTAGCGCGGCGTCGGCGGCGAATCGACCCGGATCGGCCACGGCCCCGTCGTCCGCTGATGCCACACCACCTGGCCGCTCGACGCCAGAATCATGCGGCCGATGCCGGCCTTGCGGGCCGCCGCGAAGACGTTGTAGACGCCGACAATATTGTTGGGCACCAGCTCGCGCAGGAAATCGTCGTCATCCGGCGTCGCCGCCAGGTGGATCAACGTACCTACTCCCGCCATGGCTTTATCCAGGGCAGGCACATCGAGGAGATTTCCCAGGGCCATGTCTTTCAATCCCGGCGTGGGCACGCAATCGAAGCCGCGGACCGGAATGTTCTGACGTTGCAATTCGGCCACCACCGCCTTGCCGATGCGGCCGGAGGAGCCGGTGACCAGGACCAAATTGGAATCGGCCATGAGTAACTCCATGGAAAGGTTGCGAATCCTTTGGGCATGTTTTAGCATTAATATCGGATTAAGAAACAATGGGAGAAATCGCTTGCGAGTAATTCAGCGGCGCGTGAAGGGGTTTTCTATCAATGCTAGAACTTTCTCTGGCAGGAAGAGTGTCGTTAATCCTTAACCTTTGCCCTGTTTTGCGACAAGTAAACGGGCACACGCCGCCGCTCCGATGAAGCCCGCATCATTGCCCAGGAGGGCGTAGCGCAACTGGGCGCGTTCCGCCGGTACGGGAAAAGCAAGTGCCTTGACGTGCTTGCGAATACGCTCCAGGAAACTTTCCCCGGCAGCGATCATTCCGCCCGCAAAAACCACCATGTCCGGATCGATGGTGTGCAGCATGTTGGTGGTGCCGATGGCCAGGTAATAGGCGGTATCCTCCACGATCTTGTCGGCCAGGGAATCGCCGGCGGCGGCTGCGGTAAAGATGTCCTTGGCAGTCAAGGCATCCGGGTTTTTTAAGAAGCCGGCCAAGGCCGAAGGCCCCGGGCTTTGCCGTAGGGCCTCGAGGGCGCGTTTGACCACGGCGGTGGCGCTGGCGTAGGCCTCCAGGCAGCCCCAACGGCCGCAGCCGCATTGCCGGGGCTGTGTCATTTCGATTTTCATGTGGCCCAGCTCGGCCCCGTGACTGTGTTCGCCTTCCAGCACCAGATCGCCGACGATGATGCCGCCGCCCACGCCGGTGCCGAGGGTAAAGAGCACCAGGCTGTGCACGCCCTTGCCGGCGCCGGCCCAGAATTCGCCCAGGGCGGCGGCGTTGGCGTCGTTTTGAAAGGCCGTGGGTTTGCCAAAAGCGGTCTGAATGTGCCGGCGCACGGGAACATTGCGCCATGGCTTGAGGTTGGGCGGATCGAGAATCAGGCCGGCCGGGATGTCCATGGTGCCGGGGGTGGCCACGCCGAGGGCGGCGATATCGTTCATGGTCAATTGGGCCGACGCCACCGCCTGGCGAATGGTTTCACACATGCGCTCCAGGCCGAACTCCTGGCCCCGCTGCGCCTCGGTGGGAAAACTGACGGCGGGAAAAGGGTTGGCCTGGTCGTCCACCACGCCGGCCTTCATGGAGGTGCCGCCGACATCCAGGCCGACAAAGAAGGGAGGTTTTGCCATGAGATTTTCCTGTCTGGAAGGTGGTCCATTAGGGAGTGGAAATTGCCAATTACCAATTACCAATTACCAATTGCCAATTGAAAAATTGAAGAATAGCTTTCGCAATTGGCGCCTGATGGGGATTCTCTTCAATTAGCAATTGGCAATTGGCAATTGGCAATTGGTAATTGGCAATTCGGCATTTTCACTTACCACTCACCACTCCACCACTCACCGATTGGCCTCGCCCCAATCATTGATTGTTTTATAATGCGACGCGGTATTGGAAATCATGCAGGTAAAATAGCTAGTCTCCATGAACTACGGCTGGTTGGCGAAATTGGATAATCGGGCAGTCCACTATCTCCTTTTGGCGGGCGTGGCCGGCGGATTGTTTTTCCTCAACCTGGGCGGTCCAACGCTGTGGGACCTGGACGAAGGACGCAATGCCACCGCCGCCTACGAAATGATGGAAGCGGGCAACTGGATTGTTCCCACGTTCAACGCCGAGCTGCGCGCGGACAAACCGGCCCTGTTGTACTGGCTGCAAATCCTGGCCTTCTGGCTGTTGGACATCAGCGAAGGGGCGGCGCGGCTGCCGTCGGCCGTGGCCGGACTTTTGACCCTCGGCGCGTGCTATGAGCTGGGCCGCCGGATGTTTACGAGTGCCACGGGTTTGCTGGCCGCCCTCATGGTGGCCGCCACGCCCATGCTGTGTTCGGCGGCCCGCTTCGCCAATCCCGACGCCCTGCTCAATCTGTTTACCTGCTTGACGCTATTACTTTTCTGGACCGGGATGAACACGGCAGGGATGAACCCCGCCGCTCGTGGGATGCGGCGAACGACCCTTTGGTTTGTGTCCGTGGGACTCAGTGCCGGATTCGCCGGCCTGGCCAAAGGACCTGTCGGCATCCTGCTTCCGGCGGCAGTCATTGTGGCTTTTCTGGCATGGACGCGGCAACTGGCCGCGCTGTGGGACCGCCGCTGGGCCTGGACCCTTGGGGCCTGCGCCTTGCTGGTGCTGCCCTGGTATATCCTGGTGGCCGTGGAGACCAAAGGTAATTTCTGGCGCGGCTTTTTCTGGCTTCACAACGTCAATCGCTTTCTGGCCCCCATGGAAAATCACGGCGCGGGCCCCTGGTTTTACCTGGTGGTTCTGGCCCTGGGGTTCGCCCCCTGGTCGGCTTTCCTGCCGCTGGCGGCCTGGCACGGCCTGTCCGCCGCGGCCCGCGAAGCCCCGAGGCGAGTCTTCGAGCCTCGGGGCTTCCCAGCAGGGAGCATGGAGCCACAACCCGAGCGCCGCTCTCCAGCCTCCACACATCAGGATTGCCATCGGTTTCTGGGGTGCTGGATCATCGTATATCTGCTGTTTTATTCGCTGGCCGCCACCAAGCTGCCCAATTACATTTTGCCGGCGGCCGTTCCCCTGGCAGTGGTCGTGGCCCGATTTTTCGACCGCTGGCGCACGGGAGAAATTAACGTCCCCGCCTGGACGCTGCAAACCGCGGTCGTGGGGCTTGGATTGAGCGGCCTGGTACTTGGCCTGGGGTTCCTGGTCGTCGGCGGGACTGTGGATGTGGCGATGCCTGGCAACTTTCATGTTCCGGGCCTGACGCCCTGGGCGGTGCTGGGATTGTTCTTCCTGGTGGGCAGCGGCGTCGGCTGGTGGCTCGTGCACAAAAACTATCGCCACGCCTTCGTGATCGGCCTGACGGCCTGCACCATCGCGTTTCTCTTGCCGGTGGCGGCCTGGATGGTAACCGCGCTGAATCAGGTCAAGGCGCCGCAGCCGTTGATCGCGCGAACCGGGGCCGGCGTGGCGGAGCGGGATATTCGCCTGGCCTGCTTCCACGTGCCGCATCTTCCCAGTCTGAATTTTTACAGCCGCCGCGACGTGGCCCAGTTCCATCAACCCCAGCAGGTCGTGGACTTCTTGCAAAATCCTCTGGCGGTTTATCTTTTTCTGCCGGAGAATCGCTGGGCGGAACTGCAACCGTGCTTGCCCAATTCTACGCGGGTGCTGGCCCGCCACCCCGACATGTACCGCGGCCAGGTCGTGCTGGTGATCACCAATCAATAGCGGATCAGCAGTCAGCAGTCTGCAGTCAGCAGTCAGCAGTCAGCAATCAGCAGTCATGCAGTCAGTCAAGCAGTTATACCGCACGCGGTCAGGATTGAGGTTGTCGGCTTTCGCTCCGCGAAAGCACATCCTTTCGCGGAGCGAAAGGCGACAACCTCATTTCCGGCCGCGCGGAGTATAGCAGTCAGCAGAAAACTGAAAGCTGAAAGCTGATTGCTGATAGCTGACTGCTGATTGCTGAAGGCCTTCCCAAAAGTTTGCCATTTCTTATCATTTCTTTTTCGGACCTCGATTTCTTTTGCAGAGGTATGCCATGGGTTCCCGACGCATCCGCCGCGAGCAACGGCAATTCGACCAGGCTCAATCGCGCTCGCGCAATGGTTTTGTCAAAGCCAAGGAGCGCGTTCGCCGCGATGCCCGCATGCTGGCCATCGTGCAAAAAGGCAAGTTGCCCTACCCGCCCGCGGTCATGAGCTGGCTGAGCACCAAGACCAAAAAGCCGAGCCGGCTTATCACGGCGGCGGACATCGAGAAGTTGTCTTCGGCGAGCCGAGCCCCGTAAGGGGCCGGGTTGCGGGCACTTCAACACCGCTGCTTACGCAGCTCGGCTCGCCGGCCAATGTATCAGGCCACCCCACCGTTATTTTGTCCCCAGCGGCGGTTGCAGCGGCAACCAGATGCGGAAGTGTGCGCCCTGGCCGGGGGTGGATTCCACTTCAATCCGGCCGCCGTGGTCTTCAACAATTCCCTGGCTGATGCTCAAGCCGAGGCCGGTGCCCTTGCCCGGCGGCTTGGTCGTGAAAAACGGATCGAAAATCTTGTCGCGCAGGTCGGCGGCTATGCCGGGGCCGTTATCGATCACGTGGATCTCGACGCCGTCCGCCACGGCACAGGTCCGCACGGTCACTTTTCCTCCCGGCGAACAGGCGTCGATGGCGTTGGCCAGGAGATTGAGGACGACCTGGTTGATCTTGGCGGGATAGCAGCGGAGCAACGGCAATTTGCCCAGGTCCAGAAGCACCTCGACTTTTTTGTTCTGGGCCAGGCCGTGGACGATGTTGGCGGTGGATTCGACGCCGGTGTTCAGATTCACCTCGTGCAGGTCGCCTTCATCGAGGCGGGCGAAATTGCGCAGGTCGCGGACGATCTGCTGAATGCGTTTGAGGCCCTCGCGCGAGCGCTGCACCAGGCCGCCCAGGTTGTCCACGGTGTAGTTCAGGTCGATGGCGTCGGCCAGGTCGTGCAGGCGTCGGTCCATGTCGGGCGCCCGCTCGGCGAGCAGCGGCTGGGTTTCTTGATAGAGGCGGACAATGTCGCGCACGGCGGCCAGGTCGCGCTCGAGGACCGCCAGGTTGGTGGTGATGAAGGCGAGGGGATTGTTGATTTCATGGGCGACGCCGGCGACCATCTGACCCAGGGCGACAAGTTTTTCCGACTGGATGAGGCGGCTCTTGGCTTGCTTGAGGGCTTGGTGGGCCTGGCGTTCGGAGAAGGCGGCTTTTTCCAGGGTGTCGGCCAGCTCCTTGAGCTCGGCGGCGGTCCGGCCCAGCTGTTGGTCGGCCAGCTTGCGCTGGGTAACGTCGCGTGCCGCGGCGTAAATGATCCCCTGGTCGTGCAGCGGGGTGGCCACCCATTGCAGCCAGCGATACGAGCCGTCCGCACAGCGGTAGCGGTTCTCGAAGGCGATGGTCTGATAATTCGCCTGCCGCAGTTTTTCCGCTTCTTGCCGCGTCGCCTCCTGGTCGTCGGGGTGGACGAAATCCAGGTACGAGTGGGCCAGGAGCTGTTCGGCGGTCCAGCCGAGGGTTTTTTCCCAGGCCGGGTTGACGCTCAGGAAATAGCCCTCGAAGTTGCCCGTGCACAGCATGTCGAGCGACAGGGTGAAGAAGCGATTGCGGTCTTCCTCGGCGCGTTTGCGCTGGCTGATGTCGGTGGAAATGCCGCCCAGGGCGTAGATGCGGCCGGCCTCGTCGCGGAGCGGGAACTTGACGGAGATGTACGTGTGCAGGCCGTCGTCGTGCGGAGCGACTTCCTCGGATTCCATGGCCTTGCCGGCAGCCAGGACCTTGCGATCGTTGGCCATGAAGGCGCGGGCGATGTCGGGCGGAAAGATTTCCAGGTCGGTGCGGCCCTTGGCCTGGTCGCGGGGCAGGTGAAACAAGGTCTCGTGCCGGCGGTTGGTGAGCAGATAGCGGCCTTCCAGGTCCTTGACGTAAATGACGGCCGGGCAGTAATCGATAATGGCCTGCAAGCGGAACTCGCCGGCGCGCAGGTCGGCTGCGGATTTTTGCAGCTGGGCGCGGGCGGCGCGCTGCTCGCGCAGGTCGCGGGCCGTCACCAGGGCCAGGGTCTTGGGCAAGACGTGCAGCCGGGCCAGACTGAGGGCGACGGGAATCCACACGCCGTCCTGGGCGGTGCGCAACCAATAGCCTTCTTCCCAGGAAAACGGCCCGGTGCGGGGGGCGACTTGCAGAAAGCGCTGCATGTCCGCTGTATCATCGCCCGAATAGCGAATCCAGTGCGTGGCCGGCTGTTCCACCAGCGTCCGCTGGGAAAACCCGGTTAGCCGCTCGGCCGCGGGATTGACGTCCAACACCTGGCCCGACTCCGGGTCGAACAGAAACAGGGCGTCGGCGGCCTCTTCGAAGATGGCCCGGCCCACTGCGCTTACATCAAAGGGAAGCATACGGCTCCGGCAAACAGACAGGAAGGTCTGCTCCATGTCTCAAGCCTGTCCGCGCCAAGTATAGTTTTCCAACCCTGTTAAGGCGAGGGAAACAACCGCGGAAATCGACAAATTTCTCGTGTTCTTTCTGCAAATTTGCGGCATGGTTCAGCCGCCGGTAACAGTTTCGTAGGGTGGGTCGAGTCTTCGAGACCCACCGATATCAAGCGTAATCCGGCTCGCAATGGTGGGTCTCGAAGACTCGACCCACCCTACAGGGTGTTACTCGAAAAGAACGGTAATTGAACCATGCCCAAATTGCTGAAGTTTTTTGCACACCGCATAAAAATGGGTCAGCCTGGAAAGGCTGACCTACGATGTACCGAGCCGGACCGGTCCCTCCGGCAGCCGCATTCTCACGGCATACTATGCAGCCGCTGCAAGCCCTGCGGCTGCGCGTCCAGCCGCCGCGTGGCCAGGTCGAAAGCGGGCACGTCTCGGGGCCGTTGAAACGCCGCCGGCACCAGCGCGTCGTTGGCGGTCATGCCGCTCAGGACCATCACCATTTTCAGGTTGTTTTCCGGCCAGCGCAATTCCAAGCGATGGGGCACGATGCCGTTGTCCTTGCCGGCCAGCTTGGTTTCGAGGATGGTGGCCGAGCAGATTTCCTTGCCGCTGGCGTCGTCCACCAGGTGACAGGACATGAGTTGCGGCGTGGGCGGCTGCACCGGACGGCGGCTGAACACCAGCACCTTGCGCACCGCCTGGCCTTGCGGCGACCGCGTTTTCTCGATCAGCTTCACCGTTTGGTTGTCGTATTGCCGCTCGTACTTTTCCGCCGGACCGTAGGGTCCCAGGCCGATAGCCTCGACTACCCAGTCGGGCTGGAAGGGGAACGGCATGGACTTGACTTTGCCTTCCTGCAGGGCCTTGTGGGAACAGTAGAATTGATAGGGGGGTTTGAGCTCGGAGATCCAGAACCAGAATTCCTGGTCGTTGGAGCCCAGATCCAAAGCGCGTTTCCCAGCCAAGTCAGCGACCAGCCGTAGATTGCGCGGTTTCTCCAGCCTGATTTTGCCGCTGTTCAGTCCGATCGACTGCAGGCCCTGGGAGCAGGTCATGCTCAGATTGTCCGAGCTTAAGGTCTGGATGCGGCCGGCGTTGTCGTTCAGGTAAGCGACCAGCTGATCGGCGCTGGGCACCTTGGTCGCCGGCGGCGGATCGGGACCGCGGAAGATGTTCCAGCGCGTGTGGTCGCAGCCCAGCACCAGGAGCAAGCAGCCCAGAGCGATCAAGAAATTTCGCGGGTTCATATGCGCCGGCTCCTCGCGATCTTGTTTACGTTTAGCGTTCGAGTGATCCAGGCGGACGCGATAATGTCCTTGCAAGGGGTCGAGCGTGCGCTAAACGTAAACAAGGCAAAAACTCAATTCCATCCCAGGACCTGAAACACATCCTCCTGAACTTTCTCCAACTCCTCGGCGTTAAGCCGGGGATCCACGACCTGATACTGGGTGCCGGTGCGGGCGCAGCGGAGACACAGTTTATCCTGGCCGGCGGGCCCCGGCGCGGAATCGACCTTGAGGCGCTTGCGGCGCAGCAGCAACAGCGCCACCACGTAACGGAAGCTGATCTTGCGCGGATCCTCCTGGCCTTCTAGACGGTGGAAGCAGTCCAGAACCATCTCGTCATCAAAGCGCAGGCGCTGGCTTTCCTCCTTGGCAGGCACGCGCCCGGCCCAGAAACTGAAAGCCCCCGCCGGCGGCCCTTGCCAACCTTCGCTGCTGTAATCCTGGCGAACGAAACGGTCTCCTTCTTCCACCAGGACGGCGAAGTATTTCTCCCCCGGCTGCAGTTCCCGCCCGCTGCGAGCGCAGCGGCGGGTGTGAGGTTGAATTTGATACTCCGTCATCATGAATCTTTCTCTTCTTCTGGTGGATCCAGCAAACAGGTCCAGAAACGATGGGTCCACCAGCCAGGATCACACAACCCTATCCCAATAGTATGGGGAGTTCCTTTCCCGGAGCAAGGAGCCAGTCCCAAGCCGGAGGAAGAATCGCCGGGGGATTGGGCCTGTCTTAGGGATTAGGAAAAATACACCGGGCATCACCGCCGCGGCATCAAGGCCTGCAATTCCGCATCAATCTCGCGGGGAACAAGGTCGCCCCAGCCGGTATTAGTTCCCCGGACGATCCCGTCGGCATCCAGGACCACGAAGCGCGGAGTGGCGTCCACGCCGAAGGTCAACTGCATGCCCAGGCCGTCGTGCACCGGGAAAGGCAGTTGTAGTTCCCGGTGCTGGCGGCGGACCAGGTCGCCGTCGCGGCTGGCGGCCAGGGCCAGGAGGGCCAGGCGGCCGCCATATTTGTCCCGCAGGGCCAGGGCAAAGCGCAAAACTTGCGGCCCGATGTCGCTGGCCGGATTGTAAAAGAACAACAAGATCGGCCGGCCGTGCAAGTGATAAAAGCGCGTGGTTTGCGGTCCGGTGATTTCGGACACGATGAAGTCCGGGGCGCGTTGCCCGACCCGCACGGGGGCCACGGGCTGCGCCTCTTCCGCGGCGGCCGCCTCAACCGGGGCCTCGCCTTTGCGCGCCCGGTCCACCAGGCGCTGGACCTGCACCACCGCTTTACGGTAAGGCGTTTCCCGATGGTCCTTCAAGTGATAGTTGATCTTGTGCAGCAAGACGTCGAGCTGCGGCCGATACAGGGCGGGCTTGTGCCACAGGGCGCGGGCCTCGTCCAGGAACTTGCCGGCGCGGAGGATTTCCTCCTGGCGATCCTGGAAGAATTTGCCGGTATAGCGAAAATGGTCGCCCAGGTCGTAGGCCACCTCGGTCACGAAAGTCGGTTGCAGGCGGGCCGGGTCGCGGCGCTCGATGACGCGTTCGACCCGGCAGGGAATGCCGAGCTGGGGCAAAATCCACACCGTATCGCGGCGCCGCCAGGCCGGCTGGTCCGCGCGCGGCTGCGACCAGGTTTCCGATTGCTGCTGGCCGGCGAGCTTGAGGCAGGTGGCCCCGTTCTTGGCTTCCGTGCCCACGATGTGCCAGGCACGCGGCGGCCGGCCTTCTTCCAGGACCGGCCAGTCCTGATGCCTGCCGACCCGGCCGATGGGGAAGGAGACAAAGGCCCCGGTTTCCACGGTGGGCGGGCCATCCAGCGGCGTGAGCAGATCCTTTCCGTTCTTGCCGCGCACCAGGCCGTGGCGGTCCACCGCGGCGATTTCCAGACGCACCGACGACGGGGACGGTTCGTTTCCGGGCCGCTGGTTTTGCAATCCCAGGACGGTCATGACGGCCACGTCCCAGTGCCGCGGCGACGCTTCCAGAACCAAAAGGGTGGTCTCCAGCCGGTATTCCCGGCGGTGTTCGACGCCTGGGATCAGCGATTTTTCCTTGTACGAGCCGGCGTAGGTCAGCTCCCAACCGGGGACGTACTGCGGCGCCAGTAGCCACTCGGAGCGATCCGGCGCCTGCCCCACGGTCAGGGACCAGGTTAACAAGGTCAGGGTCGTTACCATGAAAGCGCTTGCCCAGCGGCGAAGGGAAACCCGAAGGCACGGACTCTGTTCCGCTAGAGACCGGCCGGCCGGTGGGGAGTATAGCAACCTTTCCCGGGGCTACAAGCGAGCTTTGCCAGAAGGAAAAATTGCCTATTTTCAATTGTGCCGGCGGGGTATGGGGGGGTTGCAAAAAATGTAAAAAATGTCCCGATTCTTGACAGAATCCCGGGGCAGTGGTCGGATGGCGGATGGTAGAGGGCCGGCCTATCGCCAGGCCTACCAGGAATGCCTGACGCGCTGCGGCACGCCTGGACATGAAATACCCGCCGCCGACCCTCGATCTGGCCAAGGTGGTGATCGACTAAAGCTCTTCGCCACGTCCCTTCAGCGCCAATGGTTCAGGACGGTGTACTGGTCTCGCACCGGGACCCCGGCCTTTTCCAGATTGCGGAGGGCCTTCACGATGCCGCGAGGAGTCAAATCGCGCTTCGGATTGTTGTCTTGTCGCACCACCAGGATGCCGGGGTGATGCCCTTGCGCTTGCTGGATCAAGAGGTGCAGTTCCTCATAGTCGGCGTAATCGCGGGACAGGCACACCCGGTTTTCGCGGATGGCGCAGGTCAGATGGACGGCGTCCGCGCGTCCGGGAATCCCCGCCGTGACGGGTGTTTCGACGTCGTGTCCCGCATGCCGCAGAAATCGGACCAGAAGTGCTGCGGCAATATCGTCGTCGAGGTAGAGCCTCATATGCCGAGCCGTGCCCGCTCCTGGGGCGAAAGGATGCGGTACTTGCCGCCGTACTTGTAATCGGGATCGTTCATGCCGGTGGCTTCCATGATCCGCTCTTCGCGGCGGAAGTCCTCCTCGATCTCGGGGGGGTTGGTCTGGCAGTAGGCGATGGCCTCCTGGACCGCCTCAAGGGGCAAGCCGTAATCCGCCGCGATTTCCTCGGGCGTCATCGGCTCCTCCTCGCTCATGAACAAGCCGTACAGCACGCGAGCTCGAATGCGCGTGCCCTTGAG
>CAZFGM010000046.1:0-19065 GCA_964518515.1 uncultured Alcaligenaceae bacterium
AGATTGGTCGGCGTGTTCGGATTGTTCAGGTTGATGGTGTCGCTGCCGGCCAGGTTGTTGATGGTCCGGGTGGTCTTGTTGGAGAAGTCGATGGTCTCGAAACCGTCCACGCTGACCCGGCCGCGGGTTGTGTCGTCGGCCGTATCGGTGTCGTTGCGGCCGACGCGGTAATTTATGGCATTGTCGGCATTGGTGGCGTTAATGGTCAGCGTGCCCGGAGTGGTGTCGATGATGGGTTCCAGGCCGCTGAAGAATACGCCCTGGGTATGGCCGAGCGTAGCGTCCACGTGGGTGATCGAACCTTGATCGGGGTTGGGTCCGACGGAGTAGGTGGCGGCCAGGTTGTTGCCGGTGGTGCCGGTGAAGGTGAGGGCATCGCGGCCGGGACCGCCGTCGAAAGTGACGCCGCCGGACAGGTTGACCAGGCCGCCGCCGCCCCCGCCCGCGGTGGCATTCAAGGTCAGGCGGTCGTTGCCCCCACCCCCGGAAACAAACAGCGCTTCCAGGTCATTGCTGGTGACCAGGCCCATGGCCGTCTCCGTGCCGAGGGTGCAGTTCAACTGCACGCCTCCCGCAACATTGGCAACCGTGAAAACATCGTCATTGCCGCTGCCGTAAACTTCCAGTCGGTCCTGGCCGATATTGGTGCCCACGTTATCGAAGGTGATAAAGAGGTTGCCGGAGGTATTGTTAAAATTGGTGATGTTGATAGTCGGCCCGCCTTCGGCCCGCATGATGGTTGCCGAGCGGCGGTCAAGCGGCGTGAACTGCAGCGTGTCGGTGCCGGTGGTAGTGTGCAGCGTGATGGTGTCGTTGTCGTTGTTGTTGGTGTCACCGCCGTTGAGGTTTAATGTTTTGACGTCGGTGGACGAACCGTAATTATCGATGATGTAACTATCCGGAGTTGCGATGCTGTTGATGCCGTTGAAGTTCACCGTTTCGATGCCGTTCAGGGAAATCGGCCCGCCGACCACGCCGGTGATCTCGTTATCGACGAAGTCCAGGGTGGGATTGGGATCGGTGACCGATACGGAATCGCTGCCGGAATTCGGCTCGCCGCCGATGACGGTGATGCCGCCGGTGAACAGGGCGCTCGAGGCGATGGTAACGGCATCGTCGCCGCCCAGCAGGTCGAGAAAGAGGGTGGTGAAGCCGGAGGCGTCGAACTCGTTATTGAAGCCCAGAGTGTTGGTGACGCGGACGATGCCGCTGGCCAGCACGGTCACCGTGTCGTTAGCGGCGGTGCCGTTGACCGCGACCGAGGCCGAGCCGGCGGCCATGGCCGCCGACTCGATGCCCACATAGTTCAGCGCCAATAAGGCCGCACCGCTGGAATTGACCGGAATCACCTGGCCGCTGCCGGGCGTGGCCCCCGGCGTGAGCACGGCGTTGCCCGCGTTGGTGTTCTGGATGGTCAAGGTATCGCCGGGGCTGCTGGTCGGGTTGGCCCCATCAATCTTAACCGATTCCACGTCGCTGAGGATGTAATTGGTGGTCGAGCCGCCGACGGTCACGTCGAGCTGGCCGCCGTTGGCGGCGCTGGCGGTGTAGGAGAAGGCGTCGGCGGAACTCGTGCCGGTGATGGTCGCCGTATCGCTGGCCGGCGGCGGCCCGCCATTGATATTGACATCATCAATACCCCAGTTACTGACGTGCGTGAGGGCGAATGAGTCGTCGCCGCCCAGACCATTGAGGGTGATGTCGCTCGAAGTGCTGCCAAGAGCCGTGAAGGTAATGTTCGGCCCGGCATCAACGCGCGCGGTCCCGGCCAGGTTCGCTGTCCCGGCGAGCGTGAAAGCATTCGGCCCGCCGGTGCCGTCCAGGGTTAGGGTGTCGGTGCCGGTGCCGCCGCCGCCGTTGATGCTAATCGCCTCGGTGTGCGTGAAGTTGATAGTGGTGTCGGCAGCGGCCGTGGACAGGCGAACCACAGCGATGCCGGCGTCGCTCGATGCTCCCGGGGTAATGGCATACGTATCGTTGGCCCCCGCCGTCCCCGGCAGCGTCAGCGTGTCGCTACCCGACGGCAGACCGCCGTTGACGTTGACGGTCAGGCTGCCATTGTTGCGACCGATAATGCTGACGTTGTCATCGCCTTCCAGCATCTCGAAGCTGATGGTGTTGAAGTTGGTGAAATTCCGCAAGTTATAGAGGCGCACGTCATCGCCGGTTCCGGAGGTGCCCACGGTGTCGAAGACCTGAACCATGGGATTGGCCACGTCGCCAGCGGCCCGGAAATCGGCCACGACCCGCTCCTGGCCGCTGGTGTTCGGCCCGCCCGGGCTGGAGCCGCGCAGGGTCAGCGAATCGGTGTCGGTGGCGAAGCCGTCGTTGTCATTGACGATGATGTCGAGGTTGTCTTCGTAACTCATCACGACGATCGGCGTGCCGAAGGCGGCATTGGTGACGCGCAGCTCGCCATCCTCCGGGCCGGACGGCTGGATAACGATGTTCTCGGAAACCGGCTCGGCGCTGACGGTGTTGTAGATCAACAGGTCGGCCTGGGCGCCGTCGCTGCCGGCCGGCACGCCTTCGTTGTAGCGCACCTGGACGCCCCAGCCGCGCGGCGTATTGTCCGCCCACGGCGTGATGTCGAGTGTATCGATATCGTCCGCGGTCGAGCCGGTGGCGGGGTCGTCGTCCAGTCCGCCGGCCGGGTCCTGGTCGAAGCCGAAGACATTGAGGAACTGCACGTTATTGAAGCCGATGTTGCTGCTGCCGTTGATTTGCAGATTGAATTCGCCCATGCCGCCGTCAGTCGGATCGCCATCGACATCGGCGCCGCGGACCACGAAGTTATCGTTCTGATCGACGGCCGGGTCGTTCTGGTCGCCGATCATGTTGACGATGCCGTTGGCCGGGGCCAGCACGATGCGTTCGATGGAGCTGAAGCCCAGGCCTTTGGAGCCGCCGGAGGTGAAGGTCACGCTAGGAGTCGCGGTCTTATCGCTGTAGATGTTGATCTCGGCCGGTGCGGTCACGCGCAGGCGGTCGCCGTTGGGCGCATTGGAAGGAGCGGGATCGCCGCCGTTGATCTGGATCTTGTAGTTGGAGGACAGGGTGGCGATGATGTCGTCGGCGATGCCGCCCGGTCCAGGCGCCGCTTCGTCGCCGGTGTTGACGATCAGACCGGTGGCCAGGGGATTGCTCTGCACAAAGCTGGCGGTGGTGATGTTGACCCGCACGCGCACATCGGCCGGCGTGCCGGCGTCCACGTCGTCCACGAAACGGACCAGGGCATCGGTGACCAGCACTTCGTCGTAGGCGTTGGCCAGGGCGCCGCCCGGACGCGAAGCATTGGCGTTGCCGGGAATGAGGACGCCGTTGCCGAAGCCGAACAGGTTCACGGCCGCGGCCTGGGCGACCGGATCGATCAGGTCGCTTTCACTGGTGCCATAGACGTAGAGGTGGTTGGCGGTGCCGCCGGCGCCGTCGATGGTCAGGCCGTTGGTGGTGGCCAGGCCAGTGAGCTTGATATCGGGTCCGGTGCCGCCGCCGGCGACGCCGGGCAGGGCATTGGCAAACGTGTCGGGATCGCTGGGTCCATCCCAGGGATTGCCGCCGCGGAAGACCATGGCGGCGCTGGTGCTGAGCGGGGCCACCGTGAGGTTGTCGTTGCCGGCCGTGCCGGTGATGGTGATGACATCGTCGGGGGTGTTGCTGCCCGCATAGGAAACGGTCTCGACGGTATTGATGTCGATGAAGCCGCCGCCGGGCAGTCCCAGGCCGGTGACATTCAGATCGCCCGAGCCGGCGGCGGCATAGGTCATGCCGACGGTGCGCACGCCGTCGCCGGGCTGGCTGACGTCGATGTTGACGCGGTCGCGATCGTCGCTATCCGCCGCGGGAGCGCCGCCGTTGATGACCAGGGTGGTGCCGGCCGTGCTGGAAATTGACGTCGCGGCGGCGAAGTTGAGGTTAAAAACGTCGTTGCCCTCAAGGCCGTTGAAAGTGTTGCTGGCCCCGCCTTGAAGTGAATTGGCCTGAATGTGGAACGTGGAGTTATTGCTACTCGTGCCATCGCCGTCGGAGACCGTGTTACTGACGGTGGCGGTCGTGTGGTTGATGTTGTAAACGTTGAAGGGGACGCCGGCGGTAGCCCGGCTGCCGATGAGGGTGAAATTTTCCAGGGCCCCGGTGTTCGCGCCGCCTGCGACCATTTCGTCGTAACGGATGTCAACCGCGGCCGCACCGTCGCCGAAAGTCAGTTCCGTCCTTCCCGCGACTAAAGTTAGCGTGTAGGTATCGCCGGCGCTGTCGCCGAGATCGGAAACGACCAGGCTATCCGTGCCGGTTCCGGTGTCGAGGTTCACCTGGCCGTCGATGCTGTCCAGATTGCCGGTGTTGGTCGAGGCGTTGCTGGAGATGTTGACGGTGTCGCCGCCGCCGCCGGTGCCGATGCGATAAACCGAGCCGGTCATGGTGCTGCGGATGTTGACCGTGTCGGCGTCGGTGTTGCTGGTCAGGATTTCGACCGTCTCGATGAGGCTGCCGTTGTAGGTGATGTCGGGCGAGCCGGCATAGGCGGAGATGCCTTCGATGGTCGTGGCCGTGACGATCACCGTGTCGCCGGTGGCGTCCTCGCGGTCATCCACGGTCATCCGGTCGGCGGTGCCGCCCTCGTCGGGGGCGGGATCGACAATGACCGGTCCGGCGATGCCGTTCAAGCTGGGGCCGGGCCCGCCGTTGAAGAGCTGGAACCAATCGCTGCCGGCCCCGCCCATCAGCGTGGCGGTGACCGTTGACGGCAAGTGGCGCACGCGAACGGTGTCATCGGAAGTATCGGTGTTGGTGAGGTTGTCGGCATCGAGGGTGATGGCCGTCAGAGCCGCACCGGGGCCACCGCCGTCCGGATCGGTTTCGTCCACGTCCACCAGGTCCACCAGGTCAGCCCCTGGTCCGCTACGCACGATCACCGTGTCGAAGCCGCTGAAATCGATATCCTCGAAGGTCCCATCGCCGTTGACCCGCGACACACCGTCCACGGCCGACCCGATATCATCGATGGTCAGGTTGGTCACGGAGGCGTTGGCCGAGGCGTCCACGAGCAAGGTGCCGCCGGCGCCGGTCATGGGCATCGGGGCCAGTTCATCGAAGGACACGGTGAGCTGGTCCGCCCCGCCGGTGCTCTCGACGTTGATTACGCCGCTGTTGGCGCCGCCGGCGGTGTCGGAAAAGTAAGCGACGCTGTGGGCTGTGGTAAAGTTCATGGCCAGGGAGTTCGTGCCGCCGTTGCCTTCAAAGTGGATGCTGACGTTGGCGGGCCCGCGGCCGCTGTCGAGGAAGGCTTGGTTGGTGTGGCCGCCGGTCGGCAAGCCCACCGTATTGCCGGTAAGCCCCGGCAAGCCACCCGCGGTTTCCGTGATCGTCAAGGTGTCATTATCGCTTGAGCCGATCACCCGGATCGATGAAACAGGTCCCATCGGTCCCTGGAAAGCCAGGTTGCCGTTTACGAAAATCTGCAGGTCGGACCCGCTTTTTTGAATCAGGAAGGTGTCAGCGGTACCGTCCCCATCCTGGCTCGGGTCGGCATCCACCACCAACTCACCCCCATACACATAGCGAATGTGCTCGTCATCGTTGGCCGACGTGGTGGACTGTTCGACGGTATAGGTTCCGTTCATCATGTTCAGTCCGCCTAGGTCGTCAACGTGGCCCAGACCCAAGCCGTGCCCGATTTCCTGGACGGCAACCGTGAACCAGTCAAAAGTGCCGGCCGGGTTCCCGTTGCCAATGGTTTCATCCCAGGTTTCTGCGGAGTCCATCCACGCGACGCCGGAGGTAATCGTGTGAGTGCTGGCCCCGTGAGTGAAAGTTCCGCCGCCCAGCCCCAGGGTTCCCCCCACTCCGCTCACCCCTCCGAGGGCGGCAAGATCACCGGTGCCTATGTTGATGATGTTGCTCGCCGAGGTCACCGTGTTTTGCACGAAGTTAATTGCGCCATTGGACGCGGTTTCCCACAGGTTGAGTGCGTCCACCGCCCGGGCCTTTTGGCCCGCGGTGATCACGTTCGCAAATCCAGCCTGGGTGCGAAAGTCGTAATAGATGTCGATAACGTTGGGCGTGGACAGGTCCTGATCCACCCAGGCGAAGTGATGAGCGTCGCCCGTGTTTGCGAAGAAGTGGCTGGTGGCGCCACCACCGTGCCCCCCCACCGCGTGATGAGGGCCGATCACGACGCGGCTTTCGCCCTCCTTAATAACATCACCCATATTGGCGTGGTCTTGCAACCACTGGGCGTGGCCGCCGAGATCAGACGGCGCCGTGCGGTCTTCAAGTTGCTCCAAAAACGGCCGCAGGCGGTGATCGGGCCGCGAGGCCTGTCTGCGAATGGGCGCCGGGCGCCGCCGCTGGAACCATTTCTTGATGTTGCCGAACAGGCTGCGGAACGACATGGGGCAATCCTCGAAGAACAAGGTCAGGCAAACCGCTGGGAAGGCAGGGAGGTTCCGGGCCCCTGCAAAGACCGACGCGCTGTTTCGCCAGCAAATGTATGGCGAACAACGTCGATGCGGTAAAGGTCCCCACCCAAGATCGATCAACCTTTAGTTTCCGGGCTAATCGTCCTGGATCGTCCTGGACAGGACTTTGTCCGGACACGGAGCAAAAGCTGTTCCATTTTTTTCTCAGAGAAAGCGGCTGGGAAATAAAACTCAAAAAGAGAACCATAACTTGTCAGAGAAAAAGATGTTGCGTTGAACCACCGGCCGACTCATCCGAGGGAAACCCAGGGAGGCAATGTCGGTCAACCGTCAACATTGGTTGACAGGGGGATGCAAGACCGCCGGAGGTTGTCTACCTATCAGATAGCAATAGATTTCAAAAAGGGACTGCCTTGGGTAGGGAATTGGTCTCTCTTGGGGCGCGCTGAGAGCGGACGTCCATCGCCGATGACGCAAAACTCCGGCAACAACTTTTCTCTTGAGGTCGCCCTTCCTCAATCGGTGCCTGGGCGGACAATCTCAGCCCTGTTCCGTTCCTACCGAAAAAGAGTGGAGGGGAAGAATGCGATCTTTTTCCTGCACGGTCTCCCATCCGGTCCAGCCGTGAATGATGGTTCCCTTGTCGGGATGGGTCCCGCGCAGCCAGCGGCGAATGCGCTGGAAACAACCGCGCTGGAAGAGGACCATTTGATGGAGAATTTCCGGATCCACCATGGTTACGAACCCCCGCACCGCTCCGCAATGACGTTACCTTGCTCGCCCCGAAGTTTGGTCCGCTCTCACCGGCGCTGAGGGAGTCCATCCGGGAATTTTCGTAGTAGGCAAGCTCCGCGTGCCGTAACGGCACCCGGAGTGTGCCTACTACCTTGGGCCGTTTGAAAGGGGCTTCCTTTCTGCCAGACTGAGGCTAACAACCCCGGATAGGAAGCAGAATTTGTGCCATTCCCCCATCGGTTATGAAGTCATGACATAAACCGAAGGAAGTCCAATTATTGTGGCGAACACTACGGAAGAGACGTTGTGGGAAAGATTAAGAAAAGCGTCAACATTAGTTGACAGAAGGAAAAAATGGTTGCGCCTTGTAGGCTTGCCGAGCCGGACCCGCCCGGCAGGCGGTCAAGGCGCCTCAAACACGGCGGCGCTGTAGGACCGCCGCTGCGTGGAAACCTGCCACACTCCCTGTTGGTCATCCAGGCGGGCCAGATAGGTGTCGGGCAATAAGCCGTACTGCAAAATCCCCCCAATCATCATGATGGAATCGAAGGGGCCACAGGTCTCCGAAAGCTCTCCTTCCTCAAAACTGATGGTGGTGGGAGTATCCACCGACAGGACCGGGTATTCCCCGTCCGCGGTGTACCAGAGCCCCCCACGAAAAGAAGCAATTTCCCGATTGTCCGGGCCGGTCTGCAGCGCGGTCCCCTGGATACGAAAAAAGGGAACGGGGCCAGGCGAAAAGCGCTTGCCCGTGGTCGGATCGGCAAGGTGAAATTCTAGGATGGCTCATCCCCTATTGTCTGATGGCGGTTACCCTTTTGAACGAGGGGCCTTAACGGCGACCTCCGTGCGAGCCAGGAGTCCCCGGAGCACCGGGTCGGGCGGGCGTCGTGGGGCGACTGGACCCAAAACCGCCAACTCTGCCGGCCCCACCCAGGGTCATGAAATATCTCCCCTGCGTCATGAATCCCGAAGGATGTCCCGTGATGGGCATCCCCACCACCAGGTCAGATGATGTTTGTTGTTTCTGGATGGATTTATTGAAATCTAATTGGGATTTATTGAAGTTAAATTGGTCTTGTTGTGGACGGACCAGGCCGTAATAGCTAATCGCGGGGTCGGCGCCGCCGCGTAAAAAATTCAAATAGGGACTAACCCGAGGGCCGGTATATTGGGCCCAAGCCTGGGCCGGGGCCAAGGTAGCCAAGAGCCCAAGCGAAATAAGGTATAGGTGGTGTTTCATGATATTGGGTTCCTCCTTGTTGTTCAGGCCAGGTTTGAACAAGGAAATTCCGTGCCACAATATTGAATTTTTGTAGTTATTTTATCGCCATTATCCTGGCTAGTCAAATATTAATTGATTAATATTAATATCTCCCGCCTTTGAACCATGCCATTATTAATTTGCGGATGGTTTAGAAGGGTACAACCCTGTGACTCTCCCGTACCGATCAATTCCACAAGGTCCCTTGATCGGTACGACACGACGTCGTAATCAATTATCATTTCGTGGCTTACATTCCCAATACCCTCCGTACCGATCACTTTCCCGCCAGGGGGTATCGAATCGAATACACACCCCGCGTGACACGTTAAGGCCATCATTTGAACCATGCCTTAATTGCCTCCGCTGCAAGGGTTTTATGCCTTAGGGAACGCCTGTTCCTCCTGTACCACTGGTTCCTCCGGCCCCTTGCAAAGAACGCACCGTGAAATTAGTCAGCAAGGTGACTGCCAAAACCCGTTCGATAGGAGAAATGACCCTGGCGAGAAAATTGTCGAAAGTAATCAGCGGTCTGGCCTGGACGTAAACCCGATCTCCCGGAAGGATTTGGTAATTGGTATCGGTCCGGCCTCGTTGGGTGATGCCGATCCAGTCCACCGGCAGGATTTCATCGCCTTCCGAATCGGACAGGAGGGGGCGGGCCACCCAAATGCGCCTCTTGGAAGCCACGGGCGGCAAACCTTTGATCTCGCTGATGGCGTCCATCACGGTTTCCTTGCCTTGGAGGGGCAGGCGAATCACCTGTTCCCCCAAACCGCCACCGCCTCCGTCGGTAATGACGTAATAGACCTGGCTGTTAAAACCGCTGACGTCCACCGAGATTTGCGGCTGCAAGAAATACTTGGACAAGTGTTTTTCGATGGCCTCTTTTGCCTCTTCGATGGTCAGGCTATCCACAAAAACGTTTCCGTAGATGCCCAGTCCGACGGTGCCATCGTTTCTTACCAGGTGGGGGCCTTTGATCTGCTGAAGAACGTCGCGAGCCTGGCCCAAGGCGATCGTGACCAGGAACTGAGCCGGGGGTCGCAAATGTTTTTCGATAGTGACCTTGGCCTCGGCCAGGGTTTGGCCTACCAGGGAAACTGACCCGGCAAGGCCCAGATTCACGGTACCCCCGGGTTCCACTTTATAGAACCCATCGATGGGACCGCCCAAAATCTCAGGGAGATCTTTCCCACGGGGAAACTCCGGTGTTCTCGGCGGGGCTTTCACCTGGATAATGAGTTCGTCGAGCGACCCAATTTTGTAGGGCGGCAAGGGAATGAGCTGAACCGCGTCGATGATAAGTTCGTCCGGTGCTTGAATGACATACGGCGGCAAGGTAATCTTGCTCGATTCGCGGGGCAGGTCCTGGGCGACCGGAAAACACCGGCAGCCGGCGCCTCCCGTCCCCAAAGCCAGGCTAAGGGCAAGGACCAACTTTTTCAAACTCGTCGGCATCTTGGTCCCCTTGGGTTAGCAATCGACAGGTCGGTTGGGTGTCCAATTCGGCAAGGATGCCTACGGCAACGAAGCCTCTCCATGGGTACTAAAATCGGAATTCTTCACCCCCCTTGTTTAATCACTACAATCGGTTTGCACGGAATTTTCAAAAAGGACGAGCGTTCGGGCCATAAATGCATCAACCCATTTTGCCCAGTCGGCCTCTAAGATGCTTGCTGGGCCCGGCACACCCCCAGTTGGCCAACAAGGGGTTCAGTTTCGATGCAACACCTTGCTGCATATAGCTTTCCGAATCAAATCCCTTGTTGGCCAAGTCGGTTTGAGTTGGCCAACTAGGGAAAGGCGAGGTATAGCCGAAAGGGTCACGAAATCATCATTTTTCTTCCACCACCACCTCGACGCCGGACAGAACCGGCACGTCGCGGGTGGGGCGTAACTGCACGGTCAGCCGGCCGTTCAGCTCGATTCCGGAGTATTCCTTGACCAGGGCGCGATGCCTGCCGCCGGCTTCCTTGACGATATCCAGATGCTTGGCGACTTCGCGGCCTTGCAACACCACGCTGAAGACGCGCTGGCCGGCTTCTTTTTTATCCGGTTCCATGAAATATAACCGAACCACGTATTTGCGCATCGGTTGGCTGTCCTCGCCCAGAACCAGTTCCAGCGAAGTCAGACCCTTGGCTCCGGAGGCGGCGATCCAGTTGCCTTTGCCCGTCACTTGCGAAGCATGGCGGCGGAACCACTCCGTGTTGGCCGGCGTCGTCTTGACCGTCACCGCCGGCGAGGCGCCGCCCACGCTCGGATATTCCAGCCACAGCGTGCCGTCCTCGGCCTTGCGATCGCCGGGGGCGCCCAGGTTGATGCCGACGCGCTGGATCGCGCCTGTGACGGTTTTGGTGCCGAAGAAAGTCCACATTTCCGCCTCGGGCATGTGGATCAAGGCAACGGAGGTTTGATTCTGGTACAGGCAGGTGCAGGTGCGGGTGTAGTCGGGGGCGGCGAGAACGCCGCCGGCGACGATGAGGTTGTTGGTGCAGCTCGAGCGGAAGCCGCCGAAGTTGCCGGTGCCGCCGTCGTGGCACAGGTCGAAATAGCCGGCCGCCCCGGAACGAAAGGTCAACAGATGCTCGGAAGCGGCGGGGGTATTGCAGCCATAGTTGCGAATCCAGTGCCACGGCACCGGCTCGCCGGACAAGGGATCGGAGCGCATCTTTTGCGCGCCGGTCAACAGATCGCAAGCTCCCTGGCCTTGCAGGATGGTGTCGCCGTGGATCATGGCCGGTCCGGTGTAGGTTTTGTTGAACCAGCGGACCTTGCCGGTTTTGGCGTCGTAGGCGCGCATGCCCTTGGGCTCGTCGGCCAAGCTGTCGCGGGCCACCCGGCCGGCTTCGATCAGCACGTCGTGCTTGGCCGAATAGCTGAGCCAGGTGCCGAACACGTCGGTCGTGGTGTTCCACAGTTCCTTGCCGGTTGCCAAATCAAAGACGCGCAGCCGCGACGGAGTTTTCGGCTCTTCGCCGCGATTCTTGAGTTTCAAGAGTTGCGGCCCGGACAGCCGATCGATGGTATACAGCCGGCCGCCGCCGATGCAGGTGGCGTTGTGGCGGAAACCCAACTCGGCCGACGCCGTCCACAGCACCTTGCCGCTGTGCCGATCCATGATGACCAGGTGCTTGCTCGAGGAAAGATTGTCGTTCTTGGCCTTGAGGGCGGCCAGCAGCTTGGACAGCAGATCGTCTTTCTTTTTTTCTCCTGGCTCCGGATCGTCGCCCGCTTCCTTGGGCAGCTTGGCCAAGAGTTTCGGATCGAACAAGGGATCGGCGCCGCCGACCAGGTAATCGCCGGCGACGTTGAGGTAACCCCAGCGGGGCGGTTCCCTCATGCCGGGTAACTGAGGCAACTTGAAGGAGGCCGTTTTCTTGCCGGTTTCCGGATCGAGGCGTGCGCAGGAACTTCCATAGACGACATAGATGCCGTCGGCGGTGGAGATGTAATTGGTGCCGCTGGAATTGGCCCCGGGCTGATGGGCGAGGTTGTTGTAGAAAGCGCCGACGCCGGGAAGCTTCGTCTCCCACAAGAGTCGGCCGGTGTAGATGTCGGTGGCCCGGATAAGATTGACCCCCTCGATGATAAGCCGGCCGTCGATGACCTGGGGCTGCGGCCCGTGGCCGTGCCGGGGCAAGATGCCGTCATGCGAGGGCCCGCCGAACCACAGGATGCCCAGGGGGGCTTTCACTCGTTGATCCTTGGACACGCGCGTATTGGCGGGGTCGGCATGCTCGTGGGTCCAGTTGGCGGAACCGGGCAAGGCGCCGCTGCGGGTCAGGCACACCAACCCCCCCTTCCCCCCCTTGTGAAGGGGGGGAGAAGGGGGGGTAAGGTCGGGGTAACCGGTCCATTTAGCATTGGCCAGGCCGGTGTCGAAGTGCGCCTGGGCCAGCGATCGCACCTTGTCGGTCGGGTTCAGGAAACAAACCGTACCGCCGTAAGGCCGCAGACTGTTGTAGGTTTTCTGTAAAAACTCCTCGGCCGAGCCGACTCCGGCGGCTTGCAGGTCCGAACAGATCATCAGGCTGGCCAGGTAGGGCGGCAGCGCGAATGAGGACGGATCGCCGACGTGCACCGCCGCTTGCGTTCCATACAAACCGGCGGCTACCAGTTGCCCGCGAGCGGCTTGGACCTTTTTCGCATCCGGATCAACGGCAATGACGCGCAGGTTGCTGTGCCGGGCCAGTTCCGTGACCAGCCGGCCGTTGCCGACGCCCCAGACCACGGCATAGCCGTCACGGATTTTCGTGGTGGCCAGGAGGTTTTTCACCTGGGCGGTCCAGGGGTCGGCAGGCGGCAGCGATGGTTTAGACAGGTCGTGCTTGATCACTTGGGCCGGTTTCGCCGCGAAGCAGTAAAGCCGGCCTTCATTGGTGACCGCGAAGAGCCGATCGTCGGCGGCGATCAGCCGGGCAACGTGGCCTTCGATCGTGGTTTTCCAGGAGAATTTTTCGGCCCCGTGCAGATCAATCGCCAGGATGGTGTTGCCACTACCCCCATACATGGTAGCGCCCGCCCGAATCAGGCAATCCAGCGGCCCAACTTTGAGGGCCGCCAGTTCCTTGGCGGACCATTTGACCGTCTTGGTTTTCTTCCCCTTGCGATCGACCGAATCGGTTTCCTTGAGCTGGGCATTTTTCACATCGAAGGCCTTCAGCGTGTCCTTGGCGACGGCATACAGGGTGTCGTGCGTTGCGACGACCGGCTGGCCGACCGGGCCCAGGAATTTCTCGGTAGCGATGTCAAAAGCGGCGCCGCCGTTGAGGAAGATCCGGCCGGCCGCGGTCACCTCGTAGCCGCCGCCTTTCTTGCCGTTCTCGGCAAGCTGGTAGCGCAGCAGCTTGCCGGTCCGGCGATCGTAACACGCCGGCACCGAGCGGCCGCCGGGGATCAGCAGGTGCTCGCCGCTCACCACCAGCGGCCCCTGCGGCGCCACGGCGGCAAAGGAATCCGCGTTGTGCGGCTGCTTCATATAGATCGAGCCGTCGCCGTCGTTGGTCCACTTCACTTCGCCCGTCTTGGCGTCGAGGGCGTGGATGAAGATGCCCATGAACGGCCAGATGCTGGCGGCGAAGTACACCGTGCCGTCGGCGATCACCGGCGCCCCGCGGGCCGGCCAGGTTGAGATCAGCCGTTCGTTGCCGAGGATTTTGCGGGCCGACGGCCCGCCGCGAAATTTCCACAGCAGCGTTCCCTTGGCCGCGTCGAGGCAATACAGATAGCCGTCGTCCGAGGCGGCGTACAGCCGGCCTTCCCAGGCGACCGGAGCAAAGCGGATGGGGCCATCGGTGAAGAAGTGCCATTTTTCCGCGCCGCTTTCCGTATCCAGGGCGGTGATACGGTCGTGCCGCGGCGAGCCGACAAACAGAGTCTTGCCCAGCACGATCGGCTCGTAGGCCGCATCGAACTGCATCTTGGGCTGGTCCGGCCAGGCCGGCGTCAGCGGCGGCAACTCGCGCACCCAGTGCAGGTGCAGACGTGGCGCCAGTTCTTGCGGCGAGGCCGCGCTCCGCCGGGCGTCGTGGCGCCACATTGGCCAATCGGCCGCCGGTGAAACAGCTATGGGCCACAAACTCAGCCCGACCACGAGGAGGGCAGCGTACAGGCGGCAGGTCATGGTTTCCTTCAAGGAGGCAGGTTCAGGAAGGCGGGACGTTTTTCCGTGAATTTCTCGCTAACTCATTAAACCACAGACTACTCGGCCAGTTTCGCCGATGCAACTGTTTCTGGAACTTTATACCGCGCCTGGTCGGGACCGCATGCCCGGTGATCGGGAGTATTCATGGCAAAAACAATCGCTGACCGGCTTTGGCTTGCTCGACGAGTCGCAACACTTCTTCTCCGCCCTTGTTCTTGACCATCTCACCCAGACTGAAAAGGACATTCTTGTCGATCATGTGGTAATTGTGTTCCACCATGCTGAGGAAGTCCGCCTCATCGAGGGCCTTTTTTTGGGCGATTCGGTGAGGAGATACCATGGCAGCGTACTTGCTGGCCAGAGCCACCTCGAGATTGGGAACCCGATGGGTCTTTCCCACCTTCACCGGGTTCCGGAGCGCTTCCTGGTATAGTTCTTCTTCGGGTTTCATCAAATCAATTACCGGTTTCCCGTCGGCAGGATCGAGAAAACGCGTGACGGCGGGCAGGTCTTGCATGGGCAAATCAGGGAAAGCCTTTTTCACCGCCTGGACCGCCTTGCGATGATGGCTTTTCTGGATCAAGACATCCACATCCTGCGTGGCGCGCGCCTCCCCGCGCCAGCCGCTGATGCCGTGCGTCCCCATTAACACAAATTTGATCCGGGCGCGATTCAGAAGCCGGATCACGGCTTCCGGCGTAACCATGGGGGCGTTCCTTTTGTAAAGCCGGCGAAAGCTCTGCGTCAGCATACTGCTGATGCGCAACCCCTTGCGGTGCCGGGACCCATCGCCGACGGCGGCCGGTTGGGTTGGTTCTATTCTAATGCGATTCATGCTTTCCTCATCAACTCGGCATCTGCTTGATGTCCTGAATTGCCTTCCCGGCCTCGTGGTCGAGAACCGGACCGACCAGGTCCGCATCCAGAATCTCTCCTTGTTTAAGACGATGTTCCTCAACCGCGGCAATGAAACTTTCGCACACCCCGGTCAAGCATATCGATTGTTCCGTGACTTTTCTGGATCGTAGAATGGTGCAGCGAAGTTTGGGACGTATGGCAGTGTATTGGAAGGTCATAGCCAAGGTGATCCAACCACCCACAAAAGAGAGCAGAAAATAATCCTTCTCCAAAGGACCTTCTTCCGTAAACTCCATCACCTCGAAAAGGATTTGTAGGAAAGGAAAAACCAGGAAAATGCCTAGCAACAATAACCAGACCACCAGAGTCCGCATAAGCCAGTGGTTGTGGTGGGTTCTGCAAAATGGCAGATTTAGAGTTTGGCGGTCCCTTATTATAATCAACAAGCAAAGAAACCCAATACCAAGAAAAGCAAAGGCGTTGGCCCACGTGTCAGTCAACGTCTGGGCTGGCGCCACCAAAATAAATCCAATACCAAGAAAAACAAAGACGTTTACCCAGGGAGGATACCATTCTCTTTTTTTCCTGAAAACGACAGCCGGTGCCCCGCAGCAAACGCAGGTCGGCGGGAGTTCTCCTCTGGCTTCGTTCCGGGTCAAGAGGATACTGGCCATTTTTCGATTCCCCCCTGTTTCGGGGAGTTGTTTTTGCCGACTAATCGTGGTGCTAATTTATCATACTTTGGGCATCAGTTTGAACCAATCGTGAATTCGTTACGTTCCTTCGCTACCGCACGGGGGGATAAAACCGGGCCAGCCACGCCGGCGAAACCCCGGCGGCGGCCAGGGCCGTCAAGCTCCAGTTGCGCAGAGTTTGGCGCACGAGTCCGGCCCGTTGCCAGCGGCGCGGCGACACCCAGATGCGCGGGCGGGCCAGCACCACCCGGCCGTGGCCCCGCAACCTTCGGCCAAAAAAAACGTCTTCCAGAAAGAGCAGCGGCGGAAAACCGCCCAGCCGGAAAAAATCCGTCCGCCGCACAAACAAGCCCTGATCGCCGTAACTGATGCCGCTGAGCCGCACGCGGGCGCTGGCGCAGGCCTCGATCCAGCGATACAGAAGGCATTTGGCCCGCACCCGCAGGGTAAAGCAGCCGGCGGCCACGCCGGGCCGGGTCAACCACTGCCGCGCCGTTTCCAGGGCGTCCGGGTCCAGAAGACAGTCGCCGTGCAGGAAAAGCAGGAGGTCGCCGGCGGCTTGGCGAGCACCGGCGTTCATCTGGAAAGCCCGGCCGCGCGGGGCCTGGAGAAACCGATCCGCTTCCCATGCCGCCGCCGCGGTGCCATCGCTGCTGCCGCCATCCACGACGAGGATTTCCGCCGGCCCTTGCGCGCGCACCGCCCGCACCGTCGCCGCCAACCCGGCGGCTTCATTCAAGACAGGAATGATGACGGAAATCGACGGGGTCATGCGAAAACCAATCACGAAAGCCCGAAAAAACGAAAACACGATACGATCCAAAAGGGGATAATTTTTTCTCCCTCTTTTTTTCGTGCTTTCGTCTTTTCGTATTTTCGTGATTCTCTTCTATATAACACAAACTTCCAGCGAATCGTGAACGACGTTGCTAATCACCTTTTGCACTGGCTGAACAGTTACGATTATGTAATTGGCAATGAATCGATTTTATGGCGTAGAGGACGTGACCAAAATCCACGAAGCGATCTTGTGGCGGCGCAAGTCCCCAATGCCGGCACGTTTTCCCGATGAAGAGGCAACTAACCTTTACACCTAGGGACAGCTGCGCAACGAAGTAAACTCTTGCGCCGGTGATTCCGCAGAAACTTCGACCTGCCCTCGACCAACGAGTTTACTTCTTTATGCATTTGTCTCTAATTCTAATTTGGGAGATTTCGGCATGTTCCGTAAGATCGCCTGCCTGTCGTTGGCTACCCTGGGTTTGACGCTGTTGGCGCCGCCCCCGCCGCGGCCCAGCCTGGCTTCGGCCATCCCCGGCATCACTACCATGTGCAATACCGCTTGCCCCACTGGAAAGAACGGGTTTTCATCAGCCATGCCATGGCCCACGAATTCGTCGATCTGAAACGCAGCCAGGGCTTTGAGGCGTTTGTCGTCCATCACGGCGACCACTACCATGCCCGCTACCGCCTGGTTGGCTGGCGGAACTTCCGCTCGGTGTTCAGCCACGGACTGGCCCACGAATTGGAAGACACGCTGCGAGCCCGTGGCTATCAGGTCCGCGTCGTGCATCACTAAACGACCGGATCGCTCGGATGGAGAAACTCAGCAACCCGTGCAAACCCACGGGTTGCTTCTTTCTTACCGGCCGGGATGTTGGGAAAAAACCACATTGACGCGCAAGCAAGGGGGAAGAGAACGTTCCTAAACGATTGGTCAACCGGACCGGCAACGGGACGATTCTAATAAACAGCCCGCGCGGCATCGAAGCCCGCGGGCTTTTGCTCTTTGTCCGCAACGTGGCTTGGCCGATCACTTCCGAATAATGTCAACTGTATACTTTGGTTTCATGGAATTGGTCCAAGGATGTCACCAAGCGCTTTAGGCCCAATACCGTTCGTCGAAGGAGTGAGAGGCCGTGTTCCCCGCCAAACCGGGAGAGATAGCGAATCCAGGTATTCAAACTGGGCAGCTTTTCCGCTTCTCTGAACCCTTCGACGAACGGTATTGGCTTTAGGCCGAAGGCAAGTTCTGCCGCCATTGGTTCCCTTCGAAGCAGATGATCGAACGAACGATGATTATCTGGGTCGGTTCATAAGCCCCTGAAAAAATAGACTTTGCGGTATCCGCAAGCCTCGGATGATCACGTAGCGCGGGGTAGTTTACTCCCTGGTCTTTTTTACTTTTCTTGCAAGTTGATTTGTAAAGATTGCTTTGAACGGCAGATTATTCCCAAACCTTGATTGAACATAAGAGTATAAATTTCAATCACTTAGAAACAATCCAAATGAATCAAAATTGTTGGTACGCAAAATGCGAATAATCATCACCAAAGGATACGCGCCTGCGCCTGGGGCTGGAACAGAAGAGGCTCGGGTGTGTTCCCGATTGGGGCCGGCCGATGGGTCGGAAGGCCTGGCAGCGCCCCGGAACAGCGCCGCCTGGGCCGTTCGCTTCCATCCCGGCCCCAACTCATTTCCGCGCCGGGATAAACCCGGCGGCTCGCTGTCTCAAGCATCCCCGATTAGTATTAGTGGGCCCCACATCTTCTGGGGTGGCTTGCCGTCCAGTTTAACCAGCTCAGCCGCCTTGCCGTGAAAGACGTCGTAGCTCAGCGTTTTCTTGTGCCGGCCCATGAGGTGCAGGACTTTGACGGCGTAGCCGACGTCGTTTTTCGCCGGCACCACCCGTCCATGGTAAATGATGCCGCCGTAGTCCGGTTCGTACTTCTTCAAGAGGTCCTGGCCGGCGGCGTCAAACGGGGCGGCGATGCCGGCCAGGTAGCCATACACCGAATAATTCGGGTCCTGATTGGCGTAGTGGGCGAGCATCTTGCGGTCGGTTTCCTCGCCCCAGCGGTGGAACCAGTTGTTGATGTAGAAATCTTTCCACACCTTCTCTTTTACCTCAACGCGAACGATGAAAGCGGTCATGGTGTTCTTCGGGTCCAGCTTGAGGTCGTAAAACTCCTCGGGAATGCGATCGACGGCGCCGACGCCGATGGCCAGGACGCGCGGCTTGCTCTGCCAATCGACCTTGAGGCCGGTGTAGGTTGTGCCCAGACGATAGCCCGCCCAGGGGGTGGGTTCCCGGCTGATGACGCGATGCAGTTTGCCCGCCTCGTCGCGCACCACCAGGGTGCAATCCTCGCGCCAATAGTAGCTGCGCCACTGGCGGTGATACTGGAATTCCTCCACCTTGCCCTTGAGTTCGCGATACGGATAAGCGCGCTTTGGCGGACCGGAGGAGGCAGGACCAATCCCCAGCCAGGCGATCCAGCAGGCGACGGGTAGAATGAGCTTTTTCATGGCGGCTCCTTTGGAGTTTTGCATGTAGCCAGGATAACCGCGCTTGGCGGTGCTGGCAAGAAGTTGCTGGACCGCTTGGCGAAAATGCTTGCCCCGGTTGCCTTGAACCGGTGTAATATCAAAGGGCGGATTGTG
>CAZFGM010000047.1:0-18994 GCA_964518515.1 uncultured Alcaligenaceae bacterium
AGGCGGACCACCTCGACGGGGCTGGGCAGGTAGCGGTTGGGGATACTGACCAGGCCGGTGGCGACGCCGTCGCGGCTGAGCTGCATGGCGTTGGCGTCGGTGCCGGTGGCTCGGGGGGCGCCGCGGAGCTGCACGGGGATGTCGGTGGCCTTGGCCGACGTTTGCAACCGGTCGCAGACGTGCGGATTGATGTTCGGCCCGCGAAAGACCACCGGGCCGGCGCCGAGCTTGACGTCGCCGAGCTGCTTCTTGTCGTTAGTCGGCGTGTCCGTGGCGTGCGTGACGTCCACGGCGACGCCCACGGCCGGATGAATGCCGTAGCTGCTGGTGGTGGCGCCGCGCAGGCCGATCTCTTCCTGCACCGTCGAGACGCAAAACACGGCGGCGGAGAGCGGCTGGCCGTGCATGAGCCGCAGCGCTTCCATGACCGTCCACACGCCGACCTTGTCATCCAGGCCGGGCGAGGTGATCAGGCCGTTGCGCAGGTCCCGGCAGACCAGGTCGAAGGTGACCGGATCGCCCGGCGTCACCAGGTCCTCGGCGTCTTTTTTGTCTTTGGCGCCGATATCGACCCAGATGTCGGCGAACTCCGGCACTTTCTTGCGCTCCTCGCTGGTCAACAGGTGCGGCGCCTTGCGCGACACCACGCCGGCCACCGGTCCGGACCGGGTCCACACGGTCAGGTTCTGGCCGAGGAGAATCTGCATGTCCCAGCCGCCGATCGGCTGGACGAAGAGAAAACCGTTGTCGTCGATATGCTGGACCATGAGGGCGATCTGGTCGCAGTGGCCGGCGAGCATGATGCGCGGTTTGCCCTCGGGATTGAGGATGGCCAGGACGTTGCCGTGGCGGTCGGTGACGACCTCGTGAGCCAGCGGCGCCGCCCAGGCCCGCACCAGCTCCTGAACCGGCCGCTCGTAGCCGGACGGGCTGGGGGTTTGCAGCAGGGCTTTGAGAAAAGAATGAGAGGTGTCTTGCATGGAAAATCCTTGCGAAACGCCCCTGGTCAGGTTATCGTTCCTGGGAAATTGGAATTAGGAACTAATTCCAGCGAATGATTTAACCCATCAAAGGTGGCGGAAAAGAAATTCAGAAAGCCGGCATGCCCCAGGACAGCCACTTCATTTTCTGGTTTATCAAAAGCGATAAATCCCATGGTTATTGACCAGCGAAAGATTTGTCCAGAACCTTGCAATTCCAAGTCTACTTTCCCGGGAACTAATTCGACTTGTTGGCCGGCGATGCCCTCCACACGCCATTTTTTTGTTGGGTCCAAATTCACCCCAATCAAACTTCCTATGGACAAAGGAAAAATTGAATCATCGGAGCCAGGGTCAACAAGGGCCAATATTACCTTTTCCCCGGAGGGGCCGATAAACCGAACGGAAACTTCTGGTCGAAATAAGATATCACCCGTGGTTGGTGTAGGTTTGGTCCGATATTGCCGGTAGGAGAAAATCATAACCGGGTGCCAACGAAATGTAAATCCGCCTTGGGAACCTTGGCAAAAACAGGGTTCGGCTCGCCGGCCGCCTCCGCCGCTTTGACCGTTTCCTCAAAAGTTCGGCAGCTGGCGACAATATGGGTGAGCTTGCGGTCCCAGGCAATCCATTTCCCGGCATATTCTATGGGGACAATGGGGGGACGGTGAAGGTTTTCTTGGTTCATGGTCACACTCCAAGAGCTATTTTAACATTCCTCTTCATCCCTTCCACCCGAATTCTCTTAAAGTCACAACTCACCACTTGTCCGCCCCTCCGACTTTCCAATTGATCAAAAACCACTCCTACCAGCGAGCCGATGGAGCACGGAAGAATCGTGTCATCGGAACCAGGGTCAACCAGGGCCCTTAGATCCCTGAAACCCGTTGGGCCGGTAACGCGGATAGGGATTTCAGGGCGATAGATTATTGGACCAGCGGTTATGGAGGAAGCCGCCAGGTAGGGTTGGTAGGGGAAAATCATAAACCAGCACCAACGAAATGTTCCGTTCGGGGAACCTTGGCCAAAATAGGATTAGGTTCTCCGGCTTGTTTCGCGGCCGCGATCGCCTCGGTAACGGTTTGACCGCTCGCCACAATGCGGGTCTGGTACCTGTTCCAGGCAATCCACTTTCCCAAATACTCCGGGGGAACCGGAGGGGGATGTTTGATGTTGTTTTGTGTTTCCATATTCAAACCCGTCCCAATTATACTGCACAGGGGCAGAAGTGGGACGTGGGGCGGACATTCCTGTCCGCCTGGCGGCAAGAAAGCCTGCCCCACAATGAATGAATTTTGCCCGCGCCCAGTATAACACTCCCGTGGTTGGTGCGCTATTGCCGGTAGGAAAAAATCATAGCCGGGCGCCAACGAAACGTACATCAGCCCTGGGAACCTTGGCAAAAACAGGGTTCGGCTCGCCGGCCGCCTCCGCCGCTTTGACCGTTTCCTCAAAAGTTCGGCCGCTGGCGACAATTTGGGTGAGCTTGCAGTCCCAGGCAATCCATTTCCCGGCAAATTCTATTGGAACAATGGGCGGACAGTGGAGGTTTTCTTGGTTCATGGTCACACTCCAAAAGCTATTTTAACATTCCTCTTCATCCCTTCAACCGGAATTCTCTTTAAGTGTTAAAGTCATTGTTTTAGGTTCAATGTAGGTCGCCCTGAGTTCGCGTCCAAACATTCGAAGGCACGGGGGTTTCGTCGGTCCAATTTTCTTGGAGGGCTTGCCCATACAACCGGAAGAGATCGTTTTGCAGCGCTTCCAGGATATCCTGGTGCTTGGACGTGGCCTCCAGGGCGAATCCATAGGCGGCCAAGGCTGCCTCGGTCGAGCCTTCGGCAGGCTTTTCCGCGGCCAGGGCAGCGTGTTCGCCAACCTTGGCGACAGACGAGGCGGCCACGGCCATGTTGCCGTCCGGGGGCATGGGTTCGTTGTCCTCGTTCGGGAAGCCGTACAGAGTGGTCAGGGCTGCCCCGGCGGTGACCACGGCGTTTAGCCTGGCATTTGCCAAACCGGCGGCAGGTCGCGCCTCGGCGGCCGATTGCTCCGCTAAGGCGATGGCGCGGAGGATGGCGTCCTGACGAGAATTTGTGGCATTGGGCCAGTTCGCCCGAAACACCGGCAGCAATCGCCGAGCGCAGCGGGCCACGAAGGCCACCCGTGCCCAGTGGGGTAGATCAGCCAAACTCGGTCCGCTCGGTGTCCTGGGTTCCGAATCTGTTTTGCCGGCACGTTTCGCATCGCCAGCTGCGGCCGGAACGGCAAGGTGGGCAAACGCCCCAGGCCGCGAACGAATGTGCGCCGCCAGGCAGTGGGTGATCTCTCGGTCGGCATCCCAAAAGGACGTATCGATCTCATGCCGCATCGCCCCATCGCCCTTGCGGTACAGTTCCAGCCGCTCTTCCCTGTCCGCCGGGGGCTGAGAGCCCGGGAAAAGGGCCAGCGCCCGGCGAAAAGCTTGCGCTGCGGACGCCGCCCCAATCGTCTCGAAGGCTTGAGCCATCCACCTGTAATCATCGGCCGAAAAGTCACCCTCAAAGAGATAGTTAAAGCCCCCGTTGCCGATGAGGCCCCTGGCACTCTCGACAACGACGACGTTCCGTTCTTCTACCCGGAGGTTTGAGAGGTTGAGAGGTTCTCCATGAAATTGACAAATGCCATCGAAGGTGCGGCCACAGAGATCCCGGTCCGGCTCGGCCTCGGTCGCGGCGGCAAGGGGCGACTTGAAACTCTCTTCCGGCGCCGGGGCGAATGCGATCCGGCAGGCGTAATAAAGACAGCACAAGGTCACTATTGTTCCGATAGCAATGTTGACATTGCCCGAGGCAGTGAGGTAGCCGACGGCAGCCGACATGGATAGCCAGGCCAGGGCATTGGGCCAGCGCGCCCACTGCGGTTTGCGCCACAGGACGTAGCTTACAAGGATCAGGAAAATGCCATAGATGAGTGGCCACGGACTCCACACCGTCGGCCAGTTCAGGTCGCGCACGATGCAGAAGATGCCGACGCCAAGGAAGATGAGGGCGTCAAAAAGACGTTCGCTCATGAGGCGTCTCCGTTCTCCAAACGCCTCCGCCCGAAGTAGCTAATCCGGCCCTTATATAATTAAACGACAAAGGCGTGCTGAGGCCAGTCGTCGGGCAGCAGCGGCAGGGTGCTCATGTTTGGATTATCAAACGGTTGCTTGTCCGAGGGCCTGAACAACACGTATTGTCGGCAACCGGGGCATTGGCCGATAAGACCGTAACCCGGCAAACCCCAATTAATCATAACCTGAGAATAAAATGGCGGGTTGCCCCCCAATTCCAGTTGGAAATCGATCAATTCAATCCGATACCCACAGCCTGGCCAAGGGCACCAAACGTTAGCATTCCGATAAGCGGCGTGCGGCATGGTTGATCCTTTGATCTCTCCCGACCATGTTCCGCTGCTCCTCCGGCTGATTTTTCGTGGGGCAAGGGATCGTGCTAACTCCGTAACTCATCCACAGGTCTTGTCACGATGTGGGCCTTTTGGTGCCAGTCTTCCGGAAGCATCGCCGGCTCCACGGCGGCAAGGTCGGTGGCTCTCCGTTTCTCCGTGACGTCGAACACCACATAATTGTTGCACCCTGGACATCGGCCGACTAGACCTGGACCTTTCCACCAAGAGTTTAACCAACGGGAGAGCTGGGCTGGATCACCCATTGTTTCCAGCTGGAAGATAATTCCCACGATCCGCAGGTTACAGTCCGGCCAGGGGCACAAACCCTTTAGGCCAGGATAGACCACCTGAGGCGGAATCTGCCGCTCGAAACCGATTCGGCGGTATTCCGCGATCCGCCGCTCCACCTCTTCCGGCGGGACGACCGAAGTCGCCTGAGTTGTTGTCTGGTTCATGGCCTCTCCTTATTCTCGCAGCCTTATCGCCAGGTACATCCGCCTTGGTAACCTTGGCAAAAAACTGGGTTTCGTGAGGTTGCGGTCCCAGGCAATCCATTTCCCGGCATATTCTATTGGAACAATGGGCGGATGGTGAAGGTTCTCTTGGTTCATGGTTAAACTCCAAAAACTATTTTAACACGAATCCTCTTTGAGTCACCACTCACCACTCCACCACCCACCACTCCCCTAATTGGTAATCCCCTTGGTGATCCGCATGAACACGTCCTCGAGGTCGATTTCCTCCTCCTTGAGCATTTTCAGCTTGAAGCCTTGTTGAATGACCAGGTCGGCGATGAAGCTGACGTCGGTGACGCCGTCCTCGAGGGTGACGGCCAGGGTGTCGTCGCCGGGTTTTTTCTCGACCGCGGCGATGTTGTCATGCTGGCGCAGGCTCCAGGCCAGGCAGGCCTGGCAGCCGGCGGCGGCGACGTTCACCACCGTGCGCTGGCGGACCTGTTTGATGGCGCTGGCGACGTCGCCGTCGAAAAGCAGCTTGCCGCGCTCGATGATGCCGATCTTGTTGCAGATGTCGGCCAGCTCGGGCAGGATGTGGCTGGAGACGAGGATAGTTTTGCCGAGACTGCGGAGCTGTTTGATCAGGCCGCGCATCTCGATGCGGGCGCGCGGGTCCAGGCCGCTGGCCGGCTCGTCCAGGAGCAGGACCTGCGGCTCATGCAAGAGGACGCGGGCCAGGCCCAGGCGCTGCGTCATGCCGCGCGACAGGCTGGTGACCAGGGCGTCGCGTTTGTAACCCAGATCGACGAGCTGGAGGACCTCGTCGCATTTCTTGCGCCGCGCCGGCCCCTGGATGCGGTAGGCGGCGGCGAAGAATTCCAGGTACTCGATGACCTTCATGTCGTCGTAGACGCCGAAGAAATCGGGCATGAAGCCCATGAGGCGGCGAATTTCCTTGGCGCCGTTGTAGATCGAGTAGCCGCACACCGTGGCCTCGCCCCAGGACGGGTTGAGCAGGGTGGCCAGGATGCGCATGGTGGTGGTCTTGCCGGCGCCGTTGGGCCCGATGAAGCCGTACACATCGCCCCGCTCCAGCTTGATGGTCAGCCGGTCCAGGGCGTACAAGTCGCCGTACATCTTCGTCAGGTCGCGCGTTTCAATCATGAAACAGTGGTCAGGTGTCAGGGGTCCGGTTTCATTTGCTAGAAACTTGCATATGACAAAAGAGTAAGAGTAAGAGTAAGATTAGGATTAGGAAGAGGATTAGGAGAAGGATTAAGAGTAAGAAGTGCTAGCCGGATATACTCTTGCTCTAAATCTTGCTCCTAATCCTCTTCCTAATCTTTCTCTTACTTCTGCTCTTTCTCTTCTTTTGGTTTCATGCCTCGTTACTTTCGCCGGTCGGTACTACAACTCTAAACTCTATCATTTCTTCGGTCGAATGGGCAGGAGGGCTCGGACGAAGGTGTGTTGCACCAGGTTGGCGGAGAAATCCGCGGCGGGGGGCTCCTGGGGCGCCGCGGTCAGTTTCAGAATCGTGGGAGCGGACACCTCCGGCACGCGCCCCTGTTGGAGGGGTACCCGGCCAAACAGAATGACCTCGTGAACCAGGCCGCGAAAATCCCGATCTTCCTTTTTCAGCCGCCAGCTCAAATCCAGCGGCCGCAGCAGGTGGTTGCGATAATCCTTGCCGTCGTCATCGACCAGCTCGTGGAAGGCGATCCATTTGAGGAGATTGGGGATCTCATAGCGGCCAGCGCTTTCTTTGGTCTTTGACAAAGGCGCTCCACCCCACCCCCCCAGCCGTTGAGAGTCCTTCAGGACCAGTTTCAGTTTTTCTCCTTTGCGGATCGGCCCCGGCAAGGCATAACAACGTTTGCTGAACAACAGCCAGGCGTCTTCCACATCGACCGGCAAGCGGCTGGTCAAAGTGTTGATGGTGATTTCCCCGCCGGGATGATACTCCAGGTCGGCCAGAAAAGGCAGGTCTCTCAGGGATATTTCCCAGGAGGCGGTGAAGGCCTTGGTCGCGCCGATGGGGATGGGCACGCGGCGGAGCTCGACGGCCCCTGGTTCCAGGGCATAGGGCCGGCGCGGCAAGCCGGCGCGCGGCCGGCCGTAGCTGCCCGGGCCATCGGGCTCGGGCCGGCCCAACCAGGTCAGCTCCGCCGGCGGGGCGCCCCGCTGGGCCAGGCCCCAGGCGTCCAGGCCCGGTTCCAGGCGCAGGGTGTAATTGGCATTCTCCGGACTGCGGACAGAAAACCAGGTTTGTCCCTGGGCCAGGGCCTGGCGCGTTTCCCCCTGGGCATTCAGGGTGGTCCGCAGGTCGAAATCCACCAGGTCCACCTTGTTGATGAGCAGATTGGGCTGCTGTAGCCGGCCGGCCGTCCCGTACGTTGCCAGGCCCGCCAGCCCGACCACTAGGGGAAAAGTGAGCCACATCCACTCCGGGCGGCGCAAGACTTTGTGCAGAAACCAATAGTCCCCGAGGCCGGCAATCGTAATGTAAATCACGATGAAAAAAGCCACCCAGCCAAAGGAAATTCGCGGCACGTCGAACTGGTCGAGTGCCTTTCCCATTTGCGTGGCCAGGTCGTCGTTGCCGCGGTCGCGGCGGTCCTGCCGCGTCAAGGGGGGTTCGAGATTGCCGATAAGGTGGGCCAGCACTTTTTTTTTTGCGGGCCAGCCGGCGAAGGGCTCCTGTTCCAGATCGAACGCCAGAAAGGTAATGCTGCCCAGACCGTAGGCCAGGCGGGCGATCAAGGGGCGGGGATCGTCGGTGCCGTGGGCCGCCAGTACGTCCCAGAGGGGGTTGGTTTCCTTGGCGATCTGCAACGAGGCCAGTTGTTCGGGGAAGGCATGCAAGATGCGCACTTTGGCCCAGGTTTCCAGCTTGCTGAGTTGTTCCGGCTCGCGTAAATCGCCGGCCTTTTTCACGATCTTGGCCGGGCCCGGAAGAAGGACCACGGGCAACGGCGGGTTCCAGGCCGGGGACCGGAGCAAGTCGTTGACCGCCTGCTGCTGCTGGACGTTCACGCCGATCACCAGGCGGCCGCCGCGGCGCACCCACCCGGCCAGGGCCGCCAGTTTTTCCTTCTGGCGGTGCAATTGGGTGAGAAAATCGCGGTGTGGCCGAAATCGAGAAACTCGGCGCGCGGTGGTCAAAATCAGCAAATCCACCCCTTCATAGCCGAAGCTGCGGGTGGGCAGAAGGTCCACCGTATCTTCATAGGCGGCGAAGCGCGGCCAATTGGAGCTTTCCTCCAAGGTGAGCAGCGCCTGCGGCAAGTCGGGCAAGGCGCCGCCCAGCGTCACCACCAGGCGGGCGCCAAGGTCCAGCGGCGTCGCCTCGGCCGAGGTTTGCATCACGGTTTTTTTCTCGGCGTTTGCCACCGTGAGTTGGAGACTGCCGCGGAGCGGCTTGGCATAGGTCACCACCCGTTGAAATCCATACGGACCGAGCGGCTCGAGCGGTTCGGCGTACCGCATGCCCCCGTCCTCGCTGTCCTGGGTTTCGACGATGAGCCGGTGGCTGGGCAGTTCCTTGTGTTCGTTGAAGTTTTGCAACTCGGCGTACACCGGGGTCCACAACCCCAATTTGTACCGGCTTTGGCCTTCCTCGCCTGGGTAAGGCCGAAAGCCGATCCGCACCCGGTCGATCCGGACCCAGTCGTAGGACGAGGAAGGACCGCAGCCGCAGGTGGCCAGCAGCAACAGCACAGCAATGACCGGAAGGCGCATGAATAAGGTGAGAAAGAATTGCAAATTGCAAATTGCAAATTGCAAATTGCAAATTGAAAACCAAGATTCCTTTCGTGGCCGACAAAATAACAATTGGCAATTGGCAATTGGCAATTGGCAATTGGCAATTTTGAATTCCTGTCGCGGGATCATGGTTTATCCGCCTGATTGCACACGCAGGGTATTTGCCGGCAGCCTGGGCAGCCGGCGCCGTACTTGGCCTGGACGGCGGCTTCGAGATCGACGTCCACGGCGTTGGCCAGGGTGGCCAGCCAGGCGAGCACGTCGGCGAACTCGGCGGCCCGCTGCTCGGGTGTGCCGCCGCGCAGGGCCGTGGCCAGTTCGCCGATTTCCTCCATGAACCACATGAACGTGCCGTCCACGCCGCGGCACCGGTCCTTGTCGCCGTAGGTTTCGCGAATGACGCGTTGCAGCTCGCCGAGGGAATAGGCCATGGTCATCCTTGTAAGGAGTTTCGCGAACGCGTGATATGACCCCAGCGCTGCCGAGCGCGAAACAACAGTCCTTCATTGTTTTGGAATGCAAAAGTGCATATTCTCATGCCTTGGTTGACGTCAGGCGGCGAACCTCCTTAACGGAAAGGCCCGCGGCTTTGGCGATTATTTCCGGAGCCAGTCCCCCCGCCAGTAAATTCCTGGCGATTTCTTCCTTGGTTTCGCGTCTGCCGAGGGAAATACCTTTTTTCATACCCTGTTTCCTACCCTGTTTCCTACCCTGTTTCATGCCCGTTTTCATGCCTTCCTTTAAACCCTCCTGCAGGACCTCCTTGAAAAACCGGGTATCCCGAATATCAGGTAGATTTAACATGGCTTGTAATTCCTCCGGTCTGAGCGCGGCGAATCTTTTGATCAAGAACTCCTGAAGTAATTGTATCACCCGGCGGCGCAGCGCACTATCCGTCAATTCTGCCTGCGCCTTGGCCAACACTTTGGGGGCCAGGAGCCTGGCCCGGCTTTCCGAAGCCGCCACCAGTTGCCATATTCCCTTAGCCAGGGGCAGATCCGCTTGGGTCGGCAATTCATCCAGGTATAGCCGTGTCACCCGCGGCGAAGAGAGGAGCGACTCATACGGTTGTGTTGGCACCGGCTCGAATGATCGCTCCACAAAAATCGCCACGGCCCGCCAATCCTGAGCGGGATCATTCAATTCCAGATAACCAAACACTTTGGCGAAGAAATTGGCGTAGAACGTCGGCAAGGAATAACCTTGAATCTCCAGAAAATAAACGGGGTCCTTGGTATCCAGGGGACGAAAGACGCCATCGATGCGCCATCCTTCTTTTTTCAACTCCACGGAATCGAAGGAATAGCGCTGGGCCAGGGTCGGCGGCAAGCCCAGCAAGTCAAAGAAACCGGCCGGCCAAGCTTTCAAGAGTCGGTAAAACCAGGGGTCGGTTTTCATGACGGGCTTGTTTAGCCGGTGACCAGGTTAGGGAAAACCCATTATCGTGCTCGCCGGTCATCTGGATGATGACCCCGGCTTCTTTTTCCCGCCGATCGCGAAAAAATCCGAGCGGGAAACATTATTTCTCCAGCAGCTTCCGCAGCTGGCGCAGCTCTTTGTCCTTGTTCTGCGCCGTCAAGGCGTTTTCCAGAATCTGCTGGGCGGCGCCGTCCAGCACGTCGATCTCCAGGGCCATGCGGGCGTAGCGTTCGGCCTCGGCGTGACGGCCTTCCTTGGCCAACAGCTCGGCCAGCTTGCGCCGCGCCACCAGGTCGTCGGCGTCGGCCGGCACCAGGTCCTTGAGCAGGTCGATCAGCTTGGCGCGATCGCCGGTCTGGAGGTAGACCTGGGCCAGTTGCTCGATCCAGGCCGACACGTGGGGCTCGAGCTTGCGGCCGCGCTCCAGTGCCTTGGCCGCCTCGGGGAATTTCTTGGCGGCAAAGTGAACCTTGGCCAACAGCTTGAACACCTTGGCCTGGGGCGGCTTGCCGTCGGCGACCGCTTCCAAAAGAGCGACCGCCTTGTCGGTTTCCTTGTCGAACAGGTGCAGATGGGCTCGGACGTAGCCGGCCAGCGGATGCATCTTGTTCTTGGCGAGCACGTCCTCGGCCAGCTTTTTGGCCTGGTCCTTGTCGCCGGACTGGAAGTAGCGGTCGGCAAGCTGGGCGGCGACGTCGAGATTGCCCGGGTCCTTGGCGTGAGCGGCCTTAAGCTCCTTGAAGGTCTGGCCGTGGCCGGCCGCGAGGATTCCCGAGTTCTTGACCCGTTCCTCAAGGAAAGCGCAGTAACCTTTCTCGAACTGGGCCTTGGAGACCTTGCAGACTTTTTCCACCGCCGCCGCGGTGTCCAGGCCGTCGCGATAGGCCGCCAGCAGCTCGCCGATGACCTTGTCGCCGTGGTTTTTGGTCAGGTACTCGACATACAGAAGACTTTGCATGTACGCCTGATGCCACTGGTCCGCCGAGCGCGGGCGGATGAAACCGAGCAGGATGGTGTCAAGGTTCAACAAGTCGTTGGCGAGAAATTTTTCCGCCAGCAGCAGGTTCCAATTCGGCGGCGGCGGCGTGCCTTCCAGCAAGACCGCCAGGCCCTCGGTGAACCAGTGCGGCACGCGATACTTCGTCTGCTCGAGGTTGAAGACGTGCACCAACTCGTGCCGCAACACGCGCACCCAGTTGAACGGCTTGCTGATTTTCTTCGATTTATCGCGCGGCGATACCATGGCCACCAGATCGCCCGTGCAGGCGCCGATGGTGTGCAAGTCGGGCAGGGCCAGCACCCGGCCGCTGAACATCTCGTGCTTGTTGAACACCTCGATCAGGATTGGTCCCTTGGGTCGATATTGGAACTTGCCGGCCAACTCGGTGTAAATTTCCTCGAGGTACTTGGCCATGAAGTTGGCCAGCACCTGGTCGTTGGCCGGGTCGTAGCGCAGGAGGAAATGCTCGGTTTTGAGCGTGGTGTACTTGGCGAGATGGTCGAGGACCTTGAGAGTGTTGCCGACGCGGATGTTGAAGGGGTCGGCCTTGAAAGCCTCTTCGAGCACCTTCTTGGCCTCGTCCTCTTTGCCGCGGCGCATGTACATCAGGCCCATGCTGTTCTGGGCGAACGGCAGCTGCGGTTGCAGCTTGAACGAAAGCTGATAGTATTTTTCGGCCTCGTCATAGAAACGGCGCTCCTCGAGACTTGCGGCCAGGGCGTGGAAAAATACGGCGGGCTTGGCATTATGGCTTTCCACCTCCTTGATCAAGAGGGCCAGCTCTTCGCCTTTGCGCTCGAGGAATAGGCAGGTGGCCAGGCGGGCCAGGGTCAGCTCCTCGCGCGGGTTGACCGCCCGCGCCTTGGCCAGCTCTTTCTTGGCCTCGGTGATGTCGCCGGCGAACAGGTGCAGGTCGGCCAGCAGGCGCAACGCCGCCGTCAAGCGCGGATTGATTTTCAGGGCCTTGTGGGCGTACTGCTCGGCACTGGCGGGCGCCTCTTTGAGCTCCAATTGCTGCAAGGCGGCTTGGCCCAGCCCGGCGATGACTTCCGCCGACCGCGGATTGATCGCCAGCGCCTTGTTGTACGAGCGAAAGGCGCCGAGCTTATTGTCCTTTTCCTGTAGCAGCCGGGCCGATTCGTATTCCGCCGGCCAGAAATCCTTGTCCTTTTTGATGGCGTCGGTCCACACCTCGTTGAGGATAGTATCGAATTGCCTGGACAGGTTGTGCCAGCGGGCCCGCTCGCAGCCGGCCAGCCCGCAGAGGAGCAGGGCGTCCGGATCGGTGATGTCCTTGTCCATGTTGCTGCGGGCGGTGTAGGTGCGGACGAACCAGCGGAATTCCTCGTCCGCCTTGGGGATGTCGCCGCGATCGCGGAGAATCTGGGCCTTGACCCAGCGGGCCTGGAAATGCTCGCCCTCTTGGGCGATGGCCTGACCGGCGGCTTTTTCGGCCTCAACCCAACGGCCGCGCAGGTACAGGACCTCGGCCCGCCGGGCCAGCAGGTCGGCGTTTTTCGGCAAATCCTTGAGGGCGGCGTCCACCACGGCCAGGGCCCGGTCATATTCGCCGATGCTCTGCAGCGTCTTGCTCAGGCCCACGGTGGCGGCGGCCTTGTGCTTGTCATCCTTGGCCAATTCCGTGTACTGCTCCTGGGCTTCCGCGTAATTGCCGCGCAGCAGCCGCTGCCGCGCCTGGGCCAGGGCCGGCGCGTCGGCCCGAACGTCCGCAAGAATTGCCAACAGCACCAGAAAAACGCCGAAAGGTTTCATGTTGCAACCCCTGACAAGGGAATGGAAGACGCCGTTAACTTACCGGGGAGGGAGGAAAAACGCAACGGACCGGTGGGAAAGAAATCCCTCAGACAGCAGCGTCGCTCGCTCGGCGGTTTATCGCGGGACCGGAATCCAATAAAGGATGCGTTCCCCTACCGAGCTACCGTCAGTGTACTCGGAAGGGGAGGGAAATTGCGATGTCGGTTGTGAAAAAAAAATGGAACAAACAAGGGAAAAAGTAACGTTTGAAAACGTGGCGGCACCAAGTACCAATCAATCTTGCCCGCGCGCAGTATAGGTGCCTTTTGAATTACCGCAGAACCCCCATTAAATTGGAGTAATCGTCGGTCCATACATGTTTGCCCTTGATAAAGAAGGTATCCCAATAGGGCTCTTCCTTGATATTGCCGGTCCCCCACCCTCTGCTTTCATAATATTTGCGTTTGCCGTCGTTTTCTTTGGTTAAATTTATCTGGTAATCCTTGGGTGGCGCCAGCTTGCGATCCAACAAGAGATCCTTTTCGCGGGCGACCATGACCCATTCCGAGGTGTAATGGCCAAAGCGGCGTTCGCTGCGGGTTTCCCGTTCCTCCTCTTTATATTTTTCCTCGTTGATATATCCCGGCGAATTGTCGTGGGCTCGGTACCATACCAAAGGGGCATTGTCCTCTTTAAATTGCATCGGCCTCATGCCGGCACTCTCCAGCATGTGGTTTTTTCTGTCTACTTCCTTTTTGTCCGCCGTGCGCCGGCCGAACAGGGCATCCTTCTTGTCGAGGTCGCCGTAATCGTCAATTTCAACCAAGTGGATGCTTTCCGAAACCTGTGCGACAACTTTCACCAAGTCTACGTAACGATTCGAGGTGTGCACGCAAAGAATACCTTTGCGGGTCAGTTTTTGGAAGTACATGATAAAGGCTTCTCGGGTCAGCAAATGAACAGGAATGGCGTCGGAGCTGAAGGCGTCCACGACCATCATGTGGTAGAAATTATCGGGGCCGCCGCCCGCGCCCTGGCCGCGTTTTTCCCGGTCCTCGTGGTAGGTTTGGTAGGGAAAGGCCATGCGCAGGCGGGCATCGCCCATGAGGACCTGGACAATGCTGCCGCGCTTGTCGGCGTCTTCCAGGTAACTGAAGAACGGCCCGGTGCGGACGACCTTGTTATCCACTTTAAATTCATACAACGCCCCGCCTTTGAGAGGCAAAGAAAGTTTACGAATGTAGTTGTCGATTTCATAGAAATGGACGTGCTGGAATGGCCGGCCGTAAGAGGCCATGGTGCCGGTGCCCAAGCCGATCGTTGCATAGGGAGGCTCGGACCACAGGCCGCCGAGTTGGGCCACCGGCAAGACCCCGGGCATGCCGAAACCGTGGGGTCCCGCTGCCAGGGCGGCCAGGGAGGCCGGCATGCGCGCATCCGATTTATAATTGTTCAACTCGTCGGTTTCCCAGTTGAACCAGTTGAATTTGCGCATCACGCGTCCCGCGGGCCCCCACTGGTGGTAGTAGGTAGTGGGCAGCCGGCTGAAATCCTTGTCCGGGTGGAACCAATCTTTCTTGTCCGCGGGTTTCTGAAAGTTTTTGCCGTGGTCAATGTTGCCGTGCATGAGATTGGTGTATTTAATAACCGTGAAGTATCTGTCAAAGCCAGTCTCGCCATCATTCATTTTGCGCAGGTCCAGTTCATAGTGTTTGTTTAAATATTCTTGCGTTCTCGGCATGAGGGCGTTGCCTTCGCGCACGCGGATAAAGCCGAAATAGCTACGGTCTCGGTAGACAATGTTCCGATTGACATAAGTTTCCTGAAAGAACGCATGGACCAGGAGAAGGGCAGCGATGGCCCCGCCGAGACGTAACGGTCGGAATAAATAAAAGCAGGCGATGGCCACGGGGAAACCAAAGATGAGAAAATAGGCGGACTCATCCCAGCTCACCCGGTTGGGATCGCCAAAGAACATTTTGCCAAGGAAGAAAGCCAACGCTAGGGCGAGGACCAAAAGGCTGCCGGCCAGGACGCCGTCCATGATGTAATGAAAGGTCGGCGTGTCGGTGCCGGCGACCGAGACGTGCTTTCCTTTCTTGTCAACTGCTTTGCGGTCCAGGTAGGTGGACAGCAGATCGTCAGTCCACCCGGAATCTTTCATTTTCGGTCGGAACAAACAGGCGGCGATGATAGCCAGGGGGTATTCCAGGTTGCCCTTGGTAAAAACGACGGGGGCCAACAGGGCATTGAAGATGCCGCCCACCACGCCGCCTACCGACATGAGCAGGTAGAATTCGGTCAAGTATTTGGTGCTCGGCCGGTCGCGGGCCAGCTCGCCGTGACAGACCAGGGCGGTTAAGAAAAAGGCCAACAACGAAAGCATGATGGGAAAACTGAACAGCCCGACCGCGCCATGCCCGCGGGGACTCATGAAGGCAAAAAACACCATCAGCCCCAGAGCAATGGGCTGAGCAAACAGCATCGTTTCGTGCGGTTTGCCGGTCCATTCCACCGGCCAGCGCGAAAAAACCAGAATGAACGACAAGAGGTACAACGTCAGCGGAATGAGCCAGAACAGCGGAATGGGCGACAGATCGGTGGTAATGTGGGCGGTAATGCCGAGCATCAGGCTACTGGGCACGGCGCCCAGGCCGATCCAGCGAATGCGTCGCCAGGTGGTCAGCTCGTCGGTGGCATGGGGAATGGTCGGGGTTTCCAGGGCCAGGTCCTTGCGCGGCCCCTTGGGGAGATGCTTGGCGGGCTTCTTGATGGCGGCGCTTCTATCGGCGGCCATCCCCCCTGGCCCTCCCTTACCAAGGGAGGAAGGAGGAGGAGCGGCCGGCGCGGGGGACGGGGCCGGCGGCGTGGCGGTAATTTCGGTGCTGGGGGGCGCTGGGGTGGGCGCGGTTTCCTTCGGTACGTCCACCACCGGGGCCAACTTCATGGCCGGCGCCGTTTGCCATACCCGCCAGGCACACACCAGCACCAGCACGACCAACAGGCCGTAGCCGATTGCCCAGGTGATGGTTTGCATGTCCAGGGGCATGATCCATTCCACAAAGAACGGATAGGCCAACAGGGCCAGCATGCTGCCGGCGTTGCTGGCGGCATAGAGGAAGTACGGGTCCCTGGCGGCCTTGTCGCCGGTGTAGGCGAACCACTTTTGCAAGAGCGGGGCGCTGGTCGCGACCACGAAGAACGGCAGGCCCACTACCGTCGCCAGCAGAATGAGCGTGGGCAGAACCGGATTGCCGCCCAGATTGGACGGCGCCCACCCCTTGACATTGAGCGGCCCCAGCGGCGGCACCAACAGGGCAATGGGAATCAGCAGCAAGACGGCGTGGACCAGGATTTGCCGGCGGATCGTCAAGCGCGTGCTGCAATAGTGGGTGTAGCCATAGCCCGCCAGGAGCACGGCCTGGAAGAAGACCATGCAGGTGTTCCACACCTGCGGCGTGCCCCCCAGTTTGGGCAAGATCATCTTGCCCACAATGGGCTGCACCAGAAATAAAATGAACGCACTGATAAACAGCGTGACGGCGAAAATCGGCAAGCCCAAGGGACTACCTCCGGGGAAAACCAGGCGGAACCTTTTCGGACAGCCTCCTCAGAATAATACGGTAGGTTTTAGGAAAAAGACCAGGAAAGTCGAGAATGACCCGCAGGGTGAAATTTCGGATTTGGATTGGGCTCGACATGTCCCCAAAACGGGAATCCCAACCCTCAGGTTTCGACATTAGAATTTCGGATTTCGAATTTGTTTCGAATTTCGAATTTCGAATTTCGAATTTGTTTAGACATAGCGCAGCGATTCCACGATTTCCGCTCGGGCTGCTTGCCAGGCGGGGACGAGCCCGGCCAGGGCCCCGACCACTACGGAAACGACCAGGCCGGTGGCGGCCACGCCCAACGACGGCAGGATGACTATGGGGACGCCCTCGGTGGTGATGACCATGGGTTTAACGGTCATGGCGGCGAGGGCCAGGCCGATGCCGGCCAGGCCGCCTGCCAGGCTCACCAGCAGGCTTTCGCTCAGGACCAGGCCGAAGATGCGCCCGGAGGAGAAACCCAGCGTTTGCAGGACGGCATACTCGCGGACGCGGTCTTGCACGGCCATCACCGTGGTGGTGGCGACCAGGGCCAGAACCATGCCGATGCAGGCCAGGCCGAGGTACCTGGAGAAGTGGATCAGCGGGACCAGGTCGGCGACGGCGTTGGCCTGAAAGACGCCCTTGGTGCGCGTATCGGTCTGGATCGGCCGGGTACGCAACTCGGCATCGATGGCCCGGGCCACCCCCTGGGGATCGGCCCCGTCGCGCAAGCGGACTTCGAACTGCGTCACCGGGTAATGCTCGGTTTTGCCGGCGCGGGTAAACAGCTCGAGGTGGCAATACAGGTAATTCTCTTCCGCCGGCTGGTCGGATTGGTAAATGCCGGTGACCGTGACGGTGACGCCGCCGATGGAGAAGGGCTGGCCGACGCGCAAGCCGCGGCGCTCGGCCAGGGCCCGGCCCGCCAGGGCGGTGTCGCGCTTGCCCGCGAAGTCCTCCCACGTGCCGGCCACCAGGGTCATGTTGCGGAACTTCTTAAGCTTGTCCGGCGGGATGCCGTGAAACACCACCACGTCCAGGCTGGCCCGACAATTATTCATGAACACCTTGATCGGCAACACGTCCTCGACGTCCGCAACTTTCCCGATGGTTTCGGCGTAATCCTCGGGCATCCGGCTGGTGAACGGGCAAAACCGGCTCGCCTGAAAGACGATCAAATAGCGGTCGGCCTCGTCCCCCGTGAGGCGCGCCAGGCCTTCCTGGATGGCGCCGACGAAGCAAAACACGAACAGAGCGACGGCCGCCCCGCTGACGGTGAGGGAGGTGCGCGTGCGATGCCGCCACAGGTTTTTCAGAATGTAGGGTGCGAAACGCCACATGAGGGTATCCTCCGTTTAGCGGGGAGCCGAAGGCGACCACGTTATCCAGCGGTCGCCTTCGGCTCCCCGCTAAACGTCGTAAGGTTTTTGTCATTTTCCGATTCCAAAAGCTCGCCCTTTTCCAAATGCAGCTGGCGGCGGGCGATGGCCGCGGACCGCGGGTCGTGCGTGACCATGAGGAACGTCGTGCCCAGCACGGCATTGAGGCGCTGCAGCAGGTGCAGAATCTGTTCGGTGGCCTGACCGTCCAGATCGCCGGTCGGTTCATCGGCGACGACGATGGTCGGGTCGGCGACAATGGCGCGAGCGATACCGACGCGCTGTTCCTGGCCGCCGGAAAGCTGGCGCGGATAATGATCCGCCCGATCGGTCAGGCCGACGGCTTCCATGGCGATGTCCACGCGCTTGCGCCGCTCCGCCCGCGACAGCGGCAACAAGAGAAGCGGCAGCTCGATGTTTTCATAGGCGGTCAGGACCGGGATCAGGTTGTAAAGCTGAAAGATGTAGCCGACGTGGCTGGCCCGCCAGCGGGCGAGCTGGCTGCGCGACAGCTGGGTGATATCCGTGCCGTCCACGTCGATCCGGCCAGTGGTCGGCCGGTCGATGCCGGCAATGAGGTTCAAGAGCGTGGTTTTCCCGGACCCGCTGGCGCCCATGAGCGACACGAAGTCGCCGCGGTCGATGTCCAGGCTGACCTGGTGAAGCGGCGTGATCTTTTGATCGCCTTTGCGATATTCCTTGGTCACGTCACGGATGGAAACAAGCGGCATATCAATTCCCTTCTGGTTATGGAATGGCTAATACTTTGCCAAATGGGTGATGATGAAATTGCCGGAATCAGCCTTAAATTTGCCCTGGACTTTATCCCTAGGCTTGAGACCCTCCAGCACTTTGGGATTCTCCACATCAAAATCCATCACCATGGCCTTCATCCCCAAATCGGGAATTTCCTGGTGGGCGAGCTTTACCGATGGTTTTGTCGCGTCAATGGCCAACACCATTCCTTTGATGTCGTAGATTCTCTCTTTGGAATCGTCCGATCTTTTGCAGCCGGCAATGATCAGGGAAAATACCAGTGCCGGCAGAGTCAACAAGAATATGTTTTTCATGGGAACTCTCCTTTCGTGATTGAGGTGGGGAGGGGGATCGGCCAACCCGTCTCCGCCATTAACTATTTGCCTTTGCGAACTGCGCCGTATTGGCCTGCCTTCAAACCGGCCTCTTCCAGCGCTTCGATCAACTGCTTGCTGGTAACCTTGCC
>CAZFGM010000048.1:0-18963 GCA_964518515.1 uncultured Alcaligenaceae bacterium
CCTCTGGCCAAAGAAGACGCGGCTTTGTGGCAAGCGGTGGTCGACCCCAAGTTCGCCCTCAACGGTCTGCGCAATCGCGACCTGGTGGCGATGTTGTACCCGCATGCCGCCGTGGATGACCAGGAACGTCGCCGCCGCGGAGGTAAGGTGGAATTAGGGGCCAGAGTGCTTTGGCAAGGGAGCCAGCAGCGCAAGAATGGTGTTTCCAGCTTCCTCGGGCATTATGGCTCCCTGTTGCCATTGGTGAAGCAGCCCTTGCAAATCGGCATCGCCGGCTTGTTCGGCCTGGGCAAAACGCCGGGCGAGCGTTTCCTGGGCCAGGCGAAGAAGTTCCCGGCTGCGCTTATTGCCAGCCCCGCGATGCAACGGCAAGCGCAGCAGCGTTTCCCATAATTCCGCCAAGCCGCTGGCGGTCTTGCTGCTGACCTGCACCACCGGCGCCGGCGGGCCGCCGGCCAGGTCCAGGGCGGCGCGAATCTGGGCCGCCGCCCGCTCGGCTCCCGGCAGATCGGCCTTATGGATGACGATGACGTCGGCTACTTCCAGCACCCCCGCCTTTTCCCACTGCAGGTCGTCGCCGGTCTCCGGCTGTAACAACAGGACGACCACGTCGGCCAATTCACGCACGGCGGTGTCCCCTTGCCCGGAGCCGACGGTTTCGATCAGGATCAGATCAAAGCCGAAAGACTCCAGCAAGCGGATCATCAGGGCCAGATGGTCGGCGAGGGCCTGGTGGCCGGCCAGGGCGGCCAGGCTGCGGATGAAGACGCCGTCGTCGGGCTGGCTGGGCATGCGAAAGCGGTCGCCCAAGAGGGCGCCGCCGCTCAAGGGACTTTGCGGATCGCAGGCCAGGACGGCGACCTTGAGGTTTTGGCCGCGCACATGGGGGATGGATTGGCCGATGAGCGAGCTTTTGCCGACGCCGCCGCTGCCGGTGAAGGCGATCACGCGGCTGGGTTTGGCGACCGGCGGCAGCCGGGCCAGGGTTTCGCTGCCCGCTTCCCCGCGGGCCACCCGGCTCAAAAGCCGGGCCAGGGCCAGGCGGTCGCCCCTCTGCAAGCGGCCCAGGAGCGTGTCATCCATGCTGCGCCTCGCTTGCCTGCCGGAGAAAATCGACAATTTCCGCGATCGGCGTTCCTGGACCGAAGACGCGGGCCACGCCCATCTGGAGCAGTTTCGCAATGTCCGCCTCGGGAATGATGCCGCCGATCAGGACGCCGACATGGGTCAGTCCGGCGTCGCGCAGCAGTTGCAGAACGCGCGGCACCAGGGTCATGTGCGCCCCGGACAACAGGCTCAGGCCAAGCCAGGCCGCGTCTTCATCGGCCACCGCGCGAACGACCGCCTCCGGGGCTTGCCACAACCCGGCGTAAATGACGTGCATGCCGGCGTCGCGCAAACCGCGGGCCACCACCTTGATGCCGCGATCGTGGCCGTCGAGCCCGACCTTGGCCAGGACAATGCGAATGGCCGGTTTTTCCATGTCCCTTCTCCCAGGAATTGAAGGGAACGAACTTGGGACTTTCCCTTATGTTTGGGTGCTGCTCTTTTTTTATCAAGTTCAGAAAGGATTTGGCAGACCGCCTCTTCTGGATCCAAAAAACAGATCCGGAATCGATGGGCACATCCAGACCGCGAATACCGAAGACCAGCCGGCAACCGTTTTCGCAACAAGGGATCGAGGCCCTTGATAGGGTCCAGGGCAGGGCGAGGGTCGCCGTCGAAAACGCGGCTCAATGCCCTCGGGGATAAAGACTGTGTCTTGCCCCGTTTTATCTTTTTGCCCACTTCCCCACGTTGCCTGTCTTGGCACACATTCGCCTTGTCATTTTTGAGAAGAATTGCCAATATCGGCGGCACGGCGGTCACGAGGGCTGCCGGTCTTGGGGCCGTTACGGAGAAGATGCCGTGCGCGGAGCCGTCCTGGAAGCGGGTGCCCCGGCACCCGAGAAATTTACGCCGAGCGCTCCGGCCCGTCCTGGCCGCGCGCCGGTGGGACCGGTGCTGGCCCGCTGGCTGGCGGGCCTGGTCCTTGTCGCCCTATTGACCGTCGTTCCGTACCTCTACTATCGCTCCAGTTACACGCATTCGCGGCGGCTGCGCGAGGTAACGCCGGGCAAGCTGTATCGCTCCGGGTTGATGACGGCGGCCGGCTTCAAGGCCGCCATCGAGGGTCTGGGCATTCGCACCATCATCAACCTGATGGAGGAAGCGCCGGATCCCAACCTGCCGCTGGATTACTTCGGCTGCGGCCGGCAGCGCGAAAGCGCGCTGTGCCAGGAACACGGCGTTCGCTACGTCCACCTCCTGGTGGACCTGGTGCAGCGGTCGCGGGTGCCGGGGGAGCGGCCGGCCGCCATCGACGCCTTCCTGGCTATCATGGATGACCCGGCCAATTATCCCGTTCTGATCCACTGCAAGGCCGGCCTGCACCGTACCGGCTCCCTGGCTGCCCTTTACCGCATGGAGTACGACGGCTGGACCGCGGCCGAGGCCCTCCGCGAGCTCAAGCACCTCGGCTTCGGTGAATTCGCCTGTTCGTCCGCCAATGATTACATCACCCAGTACATTCTCACCTACCAGCCCAGGGTAGCGAATCGCGGAAAAAAATCCGAAACAATTTCGAAATCCGAATAACCAAAAAAAAATCAACCCAAGTCAAGGAAAATACGATGACTTCGCCAAATGGCCGTGCCTGATTGGGCAGCAGGCGCATGTAGCCGCATTCGCCAGAATGCGGGCCAGCCGAAACCAACCCGCATTCTGGCGCATGCGGCTACAGCAGTTTCACGCCCCGTCGGTTATAGTTGGCGCGGGCAGGATTGAGACATGGGGCAGACATTCCTGTCTGCTTGGCATGCAAGAATGCCTGCCCCACAATTAAGCAATTTTGACCGCGCCCAGTGTAAGTATCGGATTTTGCATTGCGGATTTGTTTCGGATTTCGCTGGTCGAATTGCGGATTTTTATGCTCAGCCTCCTCGACCGCCATTTGATTTACAACTACCTGAAGGCTTACCTGTTCTGCCTGGTAAGCCTGGTCGGGCTGTTTGTGGTCGTGGACCTGTTCACGAACCTGGATAAATTTACGCAGCCGGGCAAGGGCCTGGGGCCGGTGCTGCGGAACATCGGCTTTTTTTATCTCAACAAGCTGCCGCAAATCTTCGACTATCTGTGCGAGTTCATCGTCCTGCTCGCCGCCACGTTCACGGTAACCTGGATCCAGCGGAATAACGAGCTGCTGCCCCTGTTGTCGGCCGGGGTATCCACGCGCCGGGTCGTCCGGCCTGTATTGGTCAGCGCCATTCTGGTCCTGGGCCTGTGCGTTATCAATCAGGAATTCATTCTGCCCCTGGCGGATAATTACCTCATTGAAAACCCTGCCGATCCGGAGGGCAAGAAGGGAATGCAGGTCAACGGCGCCTTCGACCAAAACCGCATCCTGTTCACCGGCACGACGGCTGTTCGCAAGGAGCTGCTGGTGAAGGAATTTAAAGTGACCTTTCCGGCCAACTTTGCCCGCAGCAACCTCAATAAACTCGACGCCAAGGAAGCGCGCTACCTTCCCCCCGGACCGGAAAAACGCAGCGGCGGCTGGCTCCTCACCGGCACCAATCCTTCGGTGATGGAGCCCAATCCCGCTCCCGACATACTCGAAAATATTGTGGCCGGCAGGTATTTCCTCAAGACCGAAGTCGATTTCACCAAGCTGACGCGGCAGAAAAACTGGTGGATGTTTGTGCCGACCTGGGAACTGTTAAAAGACCTCGGCAAGACCGACGCCACGCGCCTGTCCAGCGTCGCCGTCTTGTTCCACAAGCGCTTGACCCGGCCGCTGCTGGGCATGATCCTGGTCCTTTTGGGCCTGTCGGTCATTCTCCGCGACCAGACGCGCAACCTTTTCCTCAGCGCCGGCTTGTGTTTGATCTTGTGCGCCATCTTCTTCTTCACTTGCTTTTTCTGCAAATACCTGGGCGATTACGATCACCTCGCTCCGGCCCTGGCCGCCTTGCTGCCGGTGGTTCTCTTCGGGCCTCTTTCCTTTGTCATGTTCGACGCCGTGCATACGTGAGCGGGCACCATTTACGGACCTCGTCCAAGGTCTTGGCCGTCTTGAGAAAGCGCGCGAATTGGCGCAGTTCGGCCAATAACCCGGGAAAGGGAGGCATACAAGGGAGTGCTTCGCGGAAGTTTTTGTCCCGCGAAACCCCGTGTTGGCAAATCAACAAGTTGCTGTTGTGGGCTCTATCGACGCGAAACCGCCGAGCGAGCTTTCTTCACGCAACCGGGCAGACACGTCGGGTGGGGGAGCCGGGGGCGCTCCAAGAAAAGGCTGAGCTTTTCATTTCGGCCCAATTTTCCGATAATGGCCCCATGACCGAATTCTTGGAAAACTGGGGCTATCTCGGCGTGTTCGTGGGCATTCTTCTCACGGGCGTTGGTTTTCCCATGCCCGAGGAGCTGCCGGTGGTGGTCGGCGGCGGCCTGGCCGCCGGGCATCCGGACATGATCCGCTGGTGGATCATGCTGCCGGTGTGCATCGTCGGCGTGGTCATCGGCGACGCCCTGCTGTACGGCATCGGCCGGCTGTTCGGGCCGCGCCTCCTGCAATATCACTGGGTCAAAACCAAGCTGCTGCCGCCGGAACGCCTGCAAAAGATCGAGCACAATTTCCGAGAACATGGCATCAAAATCCTGCTGTTCGCCCGCATGACGCCCGGCATCCGCGCCCCCATCTTTTTCACCGCCGGCTTGACCCGCCTGTCGCTGCTGCGTTTTCTCGTCGCCGACGGCATCTACGCCATTCCCGGGGTCACCCTGCTATTTTTCCTCGGCTACTGGTTCACCGAAGGCATGGTGAACTTGATCCAACACGAGGTGCAGCATGTCAAATCGATCATCATCATCGCGGCGATTCTGGCCGTGGCCGGCTATTTCGCCTACCGTTTGCTGCGCCGCCCAGTGGTCACGGGCGACCCGCACGAGATGCCACCCCTGGTCGAACAGGTGACCCACACCCTCGGCCAGGTCACGCACAAGATTGAAGAAATGACGTCCAAGATCATGCATCCGAAGCGTAAAAGCTCGACCCCTGTACCGGCGCCCCCTCCTCAACCAAGCGTGAATGGGCAGGAAGGGCCGACGGCCAAAGAGACCCCGGCAAAAACGGAATTCGCTCCCGGGAAAAAACCGTTGGCGTAAATCCCACATCTGATGATATGGCTGCCACCGACCTTGTCCTGGCCATGACCGGCGCCAGCGGCGCCCCCTACGGGGTCCGCCTGCTGGAAGTGCTGCTCCGCGCCGGCCGCACCGTGCACCTCACGCTCAGCCCGGCGGGAGTGGAAGTCCTCAAGGAAGAAATGGACCGCGACGTCCACCTCCAGCAATTTCGCCTGGCGGATTTGTTGCCGGGGATTTCCGAATCCCAAGTCTGCCAGGTGCACTATCACGATTACCGGGATTTTCGCGCCGGCATCGCCAGCGGCTCGTACCTCACCGCCGGCATGGTCATCTGCCCGTGCAGCATGGGCACTGTGGGGGCCATCGCCCATGGCCTGTCGCAGAACCTCATCCACCGCGCCGCCGACGTCCATCTCAAGGAGCGCCGCAAGCTGATCCTGGTGCCGCGGGAAACGCCGCTGCACGCCATCGGCCTCCGTAATCTGGCCATCTGCGCCGAAGCCGGCGCCGTCGTCCTGCCCGCCATGCCGGCCTTCTACACCCGGCCGCAATCCTTGAGCGACGCCGTCGATTTCATCGTCGGCCGCATTTGCGACCAGCTTGGGGTCGAGCATAACCTGTATCGCCGTTGGGGGGAGAACGCGGAGCGCGGAGAGTAGAACGCGGAGCGTTTTCTTCGGCTTGTCAGCACTGGAATCGGTCCCTTACAATGTTTGTAGGCACAGGTTTTAACCTGCGGGAATTAATAGTTGCGGTGATGACGGTCTCCGCAGGCTAAAGCCTGCGGCTACAATACAATTACAACCTGCTTCCGACTCAGCATTAAAAAAGGAGGTTAGCCAACCTGGAACGTACGCGCGAAGAACTTACCGTCCATCTTGAACGCGCCGTCCTGGTGAGCGTGGCACTGCCCCAGCGCCCGTGGATCAGCGACGACCCGCTCGATGAGCTGCGCGGCCTGGCGATTACCGCCGGCGCCGTCGTGGTCGGCGGCCTCACCCAGAAACGCCTCCACATCGTGCCCGGCACCTACCTCGGCCGGGGCAAACTCCAGGAACTAAATGACAAAGTTCAGGCCAGCGACGCCGACGTCGTCATCTTCGATAACGACCTGTCGCCGGCCCAGGTCCGCAACCTGGAGAAAGCCACCACCGTCAAAGTGCTCGACCGCAGCGAGTTGATTCTCGACATCTTCGCCACCCGCGCCCGCTCGGTGGCAGCCCGGCTGCAAGTGGAGCTGGCCCAACTCGAGTATGCCTTGCCGCGCTTGCGGCGCATGTGGACGCACCTGTCGCGCTACAAGGGCGGCATCGGCCTGCGCGGGCCCGGCGAAACCCAGCTCGAAGAAGACCGCCGCATCGTCGCCCAGCGCATTCGCGATCTGAAGCAGCGCCTGACGGCGGTCCAGGCCCGCAAACAACGCGAGGTCGCCAGCCGACGCGAGGAGCATACCGTCTCTCTGGTCGGTTACACCAACGCCGGCAAAAGCACCCTCATGAACGCCCTGACCGGCGCCGGCGTGCACGTCGAGGACAAGCTGTTCTCCACGCTCGACACGCGCACCCGAAAGTGGCGGCTTTTCGACTGGGGCAAGGTGCTGTTAAGTGATACGGTGGGATTTATCCGCGCCTTGCCGCACCATCTCATCGCCTCGTTCAAGGCCACCCTGGAGGAAGCCCGGCAGGCGCGCTTACTGCTGCACGTGGTCGATGCCAGCAATCCGGCGGCCGAGGAGCAGGTCCGGGCTGTCAACGGCGTGCTCAAGGAATTGGAATGCGGCGATAAGCCGACCTTGCTGGTGCTCAACAAAATGGACCGGTTGCGCGACCTGTCGCTGCTGCACGTCTTGCAAAGCCAGCATCGCCACGCCGTGGCGGTCAGCGCCGCCACCGGCCAAGGCCTGGACACCCTGCGCGCCGCCGTCATCGAGATGCTGAGCGCCGATTTCGCCAATACCGAGATCGATGTGTCCGCCGCCAATGGCCGGGTGCTGGCTTACCTGGCCGCCCATGCCGACATCTACCGCCAGGAATTTCACGACAACCGCGTGGCCCTGCGCTGCTACCTGCCGCGCTATCTGTTCCGCCACATCCAGGAACCGGACGTGCACATTCGCCTGCTGGACAGCGAATCCCTTGTGCCCCTGGTAAAACCCGAGGAAACCGCCGAACCCTAGCTGGTGGCGGCGTTGCTCCCAGGGCGTTCAGGGCGCGGGCCAATTCGGACACCGTGACTGATCGCGGCAAGACGCGCAGGATTCCTCCTTGCTCCGTCACTCCCACCTGGGCCCGGCCGAAGGGGTTCGGCTGCGAGGCCACCGGCTCGTCGCTGGTCGAGATGGCCAGGTTGCCGTGCGTGACCGCCACCGAGTCGATCTTGACCTGATGGCCGGCCACGATGGTCCCGGTCCGCTCGTTGATCACCACGCGGGCCGGCACGTCCGGCTGCACTTCCAACAGGCCGATGTCGCCCACGAAGGCAACCAGCTTGCTGCCGTGTTCGTCCGGCACGAACACCTGGACCGTGCCGCCGCGGAGCAGGCCGGTGCCGTTCAGGCCGGGGGTGCTCACGGTCACGACACCGGAGCCGGGGTTTCCAAATAGAGATTGCGGCCTTCGCCGCTGAGCCCGGCGGGATTGGCGAAGCGCGCCAGGGTCAGCTGGCCCACCACCCGCGACGTGTTGGGCGAGCTGGCCGACACCACCGAAATCGTGCCGTCATTGCCGATGGAAACCGACAGGGCATCCGGGGGAATGGTGGCGGTTCCAGGAAATAGCCGTCGGCCGTCACCAATTCGCCGTTGGCGTTGATGCGAAAGGCCCCGGCATTTCTCACAAACGGAGGGCGGGTTTTCTAACCCGCAGCCGTGACGGGTTAGAAAACGTTAGAAAACCCGTCCTCGACACGGGGTAGGAAAACACTATTGGTGAGAAATGGCGGCTAAGCTTGGGACTTTGGGACTTTGCCGGTTCCGGATGAAGCCTGGGAACTTTTTGACCGAAAATCCGTGGGCTGGTCAAAGCACTAATCTGTCTGCAAATAAATCAGCAGCACCGCCAGATCGGCCGGGTTGATGCCGCTGATGCGGCTGGCCTGGCCCAGGTTGACCGGGCGGATGCGGCCCAGCTTTTCCTTGGCCTCGGCGCGGAGCTGCGGCACCGCCAGGTAATCAAAGTGCGCCGGGATCGGCCGGTTCTCCATCCGCTGGAAGCGCTCGACCTGGGCCGCCTGCCGATCGATGTAGCCCGCATACTTGGTTTCCAGGATCACCTGCTCCAGCACATCCGCGGCGATCGCCATTTCCTTTAGTTGTGGTTGCAGGTCACAAAGCTGCCGCCAATCCACTTCGGTTCGCCGCAGGCAGCGTTCGAGCGAATCCTGCCCGTGGCGATGGCTTCGCAGGTACTCGGTCACCTGGACGATGCTCTGTTCCTTGGCTTGGAGGCGCCGCCAGTCGACGTTGTTGACCAGCCCGATCTTGCGGCCCAGGGGAGTCAGCCGGCGGTCAGCATTGTCGTGCCGCAAGAGCAGCCGATATTCCGCGCGCGACGTGAACATGCGGTAAGGCTCATCGACTCCTTTGGTCACCAGGTCGTCGATAAGGACGCCGATGTAGGCCTGGCTGCGGTCGAGGATCAAGGGCGGCTGGCCTTTGATTTTGAGGGCGGCGTTGATACCGGCCAACAGGCCCTGGGCGGCGGCTTCCTCGTAGCCGGTGGTGCCGTTGATCTGGCCGGCGAAATACAGGCCCGCCACCGGCTTGGTTTCCAGCGTCGGCTGCAGCTGCGTCGGCGGGGCGTAATCGTATTCCACCGCATAGCCCCAGCGCAGGACCTCGGCCTTCTCCAGCCCCGGAATGTGCTTGAGCAGCGCCGCCTGCACGTCGTTGGGCAGGCTGGTGCTGATGCCGTTGCAGTAATACTCGAGCGTGTTGCGGCCTTCGGGTTCCAGAAAGATTTGATGCCGGTCCTTGTCGGCGAAGCGGACCACCTTGTCCTCGATGGACGGGCAATAACGCGGCCCGCGGCTCTGAATCTGGCCCGAATACATGGGCGCCCGGTGCAGATTGGCCCGGATCAGCTCGTGCACCTTGTCATTGGTATAGGTGATGTGGCAATCGATCTGCGGCTGGGCGATCTTGGCGGTGGCGAAGCTGAACGGCCGCGGGTCGGCGTCGCCGGGCTGCGCCTCCAGGGCGGCGAAGTCGATGGTGCGGCCGTTGAGCCGGCACGGCGTGCCGGTCTTGAAGCGGGCGAGCTGGAAGCCGCAGGCGGTCAGGCTGTCGGACAGGGCCTCGGCCGAGCCGTCGCCGGCCCGCCCGCCGCGCGACTTGGCTTCGCCCATGTGCATGAGGGCCTTCAAGAAGGTGCCGGTCGTGAGCACCACGGCTTTGGCCCGGTACAGCGTGTCGCCGCGAACGTGGACACCTTGAACAACCCCGCTCAAGCCCCGAGGCGAGTCTTCGAGCCTCGGGGGTAGACCCGCGGGGCTCGAAGACTCGCCCCGCGGCTTGGAGTCGATGAGGATGGACTCGACGATCTCCTGCCGCAGCGTCAGGTTTTCCTGGGCCTCGACGCGGTGCTTCATGGTGAACTGGTAAAGCTTCTTGTCGGCCTGGGCGCGGGGCGAGTGCATGGCCGGGCCCTTGGTGCGGTTGAGCATGCGGAACTGAATGCCGGTTTCGTCGCTGACCTTGCCCATCTCGCCGCCGAGGGCGTCGATTTCGCGGACAATCTGCCCCTTGGCGACGCCGCCGATGGCCGGATTGCAGCTCATCTGGGCGACGGTATCGGCGTTCATGGTCAACAGCGCGGTGCGCAACCCCATCCGCGCCGCCGCCAGGGCCGCCTCCACGCCGGCGTGCCCGGCGCCGACCACGACCACGTCGAAATCGTAAATCAGGTTGGACATGGAAATTGGTGCATTCCAGCGAGCCGTGGATAATAGATTCAGCTCTTGCTTTCCAGCCGGTACGTCCAGCGCCCCTGGCGATTCCGCGAACGGACCAGACGGAACCAGCGCTGGAAAACGGGGGAGAAAAACCAGCCGCCTTGGGCCTGGGCCGCGACGTATTTGCTTCGCCGGTGGATCAGGAGTTGGAAATCGATGACCGGGCCGCGGGCATCAATGAGCAAGAATTCGGGAATGCCCGCCCGATGATACGTGACCGGCAGCTCCACCGTGTCCTTCTCGATCGAGGAACTGCTGACCACTTCCAGAACCCAGTCCGGCGTGCCCTGGATTTCGATGAATTCCCCTTCCCGATCTTTTCGGGGAATAAAGCGAACTTTTCCGGAAGCCGAAGTTTCCCATTTCACAAAGGTCCCGTCGGAAACCGTCAACAAGCCAGCCCGCGCATTGGCCAGCATTACCCCGTCATCAAAATATTCTCCTGCATCAATCTTTTCGTTGAGGGTGCAAACACCCACCGCCACGGCCTTTTTGACCTTGTTGTGGGTTTCAATTTCTTCAGGACTCATATCGATGTATATATGGGAATTGATGAAACTAACCTTGGCCTTGTCGGGATATTCTTCGGATTGAGCCCATTGGCGGAAGCCTTTCCAGGTTCCCGCGCTGGCCGGCAGGCGAAGAAAAGCACCGTGGGCTGGAATAAATATGGCCTTCCGCAATGTTCGCCGGAGGAGGGTTTTCATTGTAGATCCCTGGAAAAGCCGCCTTCGATCATTGTAAGCGGTTCCCTGTTATCGAAAAGGCGGGACGATTTCAGAAATTGATCCCGGCCGAAGCCCAAACCCCTACAATCGCTGGCATGCATCCCTTGCAGGACAAAGTCGTGTTGATTACCGGCGGCTCGTCGGGCATCGGCAAGGCGACAGCGCTGCGGTTGGCGGGCCACGGGGCCAAGGTCAGCGTGGCTGCCCGGAAGCCGGACGCTCTGGAACACGTGGTCCGCGCGGTCCAAGGGCTCGGCTCGGAAGGCCTGGCCGTGCCCACCGACGTGACCGAGGCGGAGCAATGCCGCCGGGCCGTCGAGGCCACCGTGGCGCGGTTCGGCCGGCTTGATATTCTCATCTGCTCGGCGGGGTTGTCGATGCGGGCCTATTTTGCCGGCTCCAGCTTGGAAGCCATGGAGCGGGTCATGCGCGTCAACTTCTTCGGCACGCTGTACGCCACGCATTTCGCCGTGCCGGCTATCAAGCAAAGCCGGGGTTCCCTGGTCGCTATCAGCAGCTTGACGGGCAAGCGCGGCATACCTTCGTACTCCATTTACGGGGCCAGCAAGTTTGCCATTCAAGGACTGTACGAAAGCTTGCACGTGGAGCTGGCGGCGGAGGGCGTGCACGTCGGCGTGGTGTCGCCGGCGTTCGTGGACACGCCGCTGCGCGACAACGTGCTCGGCCCGGACGGCCAACCGTGGCCCCAGCCGCCGCCGCGGCCGTTCCGCGTCTGGCCCGTGGAAAAATGCGTGGACCGTATTATCCGCCTGCTGGTTCATCGGCGCCGCGAGATGTTGTTGCCCTGGTATGTCGGGCCCTTGTTGTGGATCGACCAGCTTCTGGACCACCGCTTCGGCGACCGTCTCCTGGCCCGGCGCTTTCCTCCGGAGAAACGCCCGTCGTGAACTCTCTCCACCTGCAATTGTTAGGTAAGTAGGTCAGCCTTTCCAAGCTGACCCAGGCTGCGTCAGCCCAGAAAACCTGACCTACACAATCTGGTTTGCATCTTCATGGTCGCCCAAAACTCTCTTATCGTCCACGCTGCGGGGAAGATCACCTCGGCGCACTATTTCTTCGGCGGACTGGCTGTCTCCTGGAGGTAACGAGGAGATCCGAGCGATGTCTTTTTTGCGACCCAACCAACGAAAAAAATCGATTACCAAAAGAACGGGCCAGCCGAAGAGAAGAACCAAAGGATTAAGGCCCGCTTCTTGATGGGGCACCGGAACCTGACTCGGTTTGTTGATGTAGGATTCCCGAATCTGGCCGGAAGCGAAATCGAAGCCGCAGTCGCAGCGCAACGCTTCCGGGGGGTTTACCAGGCCGCACCATGGGCATTCGAACATGAGCCATCTCCCGGAGTCTGGCTTTACATTCTTGGTCCGGCGAAAACGTCTTTCACCGCAACCTTGAATCCCGCCAGGAGCCATGAGCGGGCGATCTGATCTTCTTTGAACTCGCCGTGAACCACGTACTTTTTCCCTTCGAGGCGAAGCACCGTGATCTGTTTTTGTTTGGGATCAACGATCCAGTATTCGGCAATGCCGGCGCGGGCGTATTCCTCGCGCTTAAGGACCAGGTCGCGACGGCGATCCTCCCGGCTGCCGCTCACCACCTCCATGGCCAGGTCCGCGCCGTCCCAAAATTCTTCATGGATACGGTGCTGGTGCTCTTTCAACATGAACACGATGTCCGGTTGGCGGAACTTTCCGGACCGCAATTTGATGCGAATCCCGGCGAACAGGGCCAACCCCAATTTCGGCCACACGAAAGCCTTCAAGGCTTCGAACAAAAGCTGGAGAGTCCATTGATGGCTCATTGTGGGCATGGGCAAGAACTCCAGAAAGCCGTCGGAAAATTCGATGAGTTGGTTGGTTTCCAGGCCAAGGTATTCCTCCTCCTCCCACGTTCCCTGGTTGGGGAAAAGGCGGGCGATGTCCCAGGTGGGCGTTCCGTTGCGAACGTGCCGGTTCCCGGTCCGGGCGGATTTCTTCATGACTTTCTTCATGGGTTCTTTTCCATTCTGGGCAACACCATTGTTCCGCAGGGAAGGAGACCTCGCAAGCCAAAACGTGCATTTCTGTTCTTGCGGGACCGTGTTTTCCGAGCCGGAAGCGTGAGCGACGGCTGGGCCGCTCCCGTCGCTCACGCTTCTGGCTCGGACAGAGCACCCCAAAAAAGTGTTACTTGACAAACTTCATCTGGGCCACCGCCTCGCCGCGGAGGGCGCGGGCGATTTGCTCGGGTTGTTGTACCGCCGACCAAACACGGTCGCTGGCAATGGGCTGGCCCGCGAGCCGCCAGTTGGCCTGGGCCACCAGTTTGGGGCTGCCCAGGGTGTAGCCTTCGGGTGTCTGGGCCAGCCAATCGACCTGGTCGGCCTCGGCGGGCAAAGCGAGGAGGGTAACCAGGTGCCGGCCGGTCGGTTCGTCCCACACGCGGACCAGGCCGTCGAAGCTGCCACACGCGACCCGTTTGTTATCGGGGCTCAGGGCCACGGCATAGGCCACGGAGCCGACCGGCAGGGTTTTCAGCAGAGTGCCCGAGGCGCCGTCCCAGATTTTCACGGTGCGGTCGCCGCCGGCCGAGACCAGGCGTTTGCCGTCCTTGCTGAAGGCCAGCTCGTTGGTGGCGACGCCATGGCCGCCCTGGGTCTTGAGCTTTTCTCCGGTGTTCACATTCCACCAGTGCAGGCCGGCCTCGAAGCCGCTCGAAACCACCCGCTTGCCGTCGGGATGAAAAGCCACGGCCAGCACGTCCTGGTCCATGCCGCCGAAGGTGAACAGGCCCTTGCCGGTGGCGGCCTCGACTAATTTCACCGTGCGATCCTTGCTGGCGCTGACGACGGTTTTGCCGTCCGGGCTGAAGGCGACAGCGTAGACAAAATCGGAATGATCCGGCAGGATGCGTTCCAGGTCGCCGGTGATTTTCCAGAGGCGCACCGTCTTGTCAAAGCTGGCCGAGGCGACCTTACGGCCGTCGGGGGAGAAAACGAGGGAGAAGATAACGTCGTCGTGGCCGCGCAAGATTGCCACCAATTTCCAATCAGCGACTTGATAGATGCGCAGATCGCCCTTGGCGGAAGGTTGTCCGCCGGCGACGGCCAGCACCTTGCCGTCCGGACTGAACTTTAAATCATTGACGGCGCCGAGGACATTGGTCAGCACCTTGACGGGCTGGCCCTTGGCCAGGTCCCAGACCATGACCTGGCCATAAGTGCCGCTGGCCAGTAGCTTGCCGTCCGGACTGAAGGCGACGGCGGCGACCGGGGCCAGCGGACCGACTTTCAGGCTTAATTCAAGCTTGCCCGCGGTTTTGGCCAGCGTGCCGGCCGGAGCCACCGTGGTCGTGGACAACAAGACGTCCAGCCGGCGCGTCTTGCCGCTCTTCTTGGTGATGATCGGCTCCGGCGTGTCGTCGGGTTGCTTGCCTTCCTTGGCGCCGGTGTCGATCCAGCGCTTGATCAAGGCGATGTTCTCTTGCGACAGGGGCTTGGCGTCGAGCGGCATGCGTTTCTTGGCGTCGTCGCTGGTCAAAAGTTGAAGCAGTAGACTTCCCGCGCTCTGGCCGGTCTCGAAGATGGCCCGCTTCGAGCCTTTTTTGACGGCGTCGAAGGTATCGAGCGCCAAGCCGCCGGAAACATCCGGTTCTTTCAAGTTTCTGGTGCTGTGACAGACGGTGCAGTGCTTGCGAAAAACCGGACGAATGTCTTGCCAGTAAGTGGGCTCCGGCGATTGCGCCAAAGAGAAGTTGTCCACGAAGAACATGAAGAGACACGAAGAGAAAAAGGCACGGGGGAAGCTCATCGGGGACCTCAGTTAAGATGAGACAAGAGGAAGGCAGGAAACAGTCTCTTTACATTTTTATTTATGATTGGGCTTTGGTAAAGATGAATCTTCGCAGCAGCGGGGCCAGCGCTGGTCCCGGTTCCTTCCCGGAATTTGTTAACAGGTCACGCCGCTGAATACTACCATAGGCACACCCGGCGGTGATTCCTCAATCGACGACAGGATCGGAATCCTGTCCTACATCGACGAGACATGTTCATGGCAGACGTGCAACCCGGTGATCGGGCCAACGAATCCGAATTGGACCAGGTCGTCCAGGAGGTGGTGAGCGAGGCCCATCTCCAGGCGGAAGCCCTCCGTCCGGAGGAACGCGACTATCTCAAGGAGCACGCCCTCAAGAAGCCGATGGGGGTGCTGCACATCTGGGCCCTGGGCGTGGGGGTGGTCATTACCGGCGAGTATTTCGGCTGGAACCCGGGCCTGAAGGAAGGCGGCCCGATCGGTATGCTCATGGCCTCGCTGTTCGTGTGCGGGCTGTACATGATGTGGGTGCTGGCCCTGAGCGAGTTGTCGGTGGCCATGCCGTTTGCCGGCGGGCCGCTGGCGTACGGCCGGCGTGCGGTCGGGCCGGCCTTCGGCTTTGTCATGGGCTGGTCCATGTTCCTGGAATGCCTGTTCGCCACCATCGGCACCGCCATCGCCACCGGCGGCGCCGTCTACTTCCTGGCCGATTTTTTCGTGCCCGGTCTGGATCCCCTGGCGGTGACGACGGTATTCGGCCTGGCCGCCGTGGTCCTGTTCGGCTTCATCCAGTGGCTCGGGGCCAAGGAACAGGCCAGGGTCATGGCGTGGATGACCTACGGCGCCATTGCCGGGCTGGTCTGGTTCTGGATCGCCTGCCTTCCCGGAGTGGACCTGGACCGCATCACCGGACCAGGTCTCGTCAACGGCTGGGAAGGCGCCATCAAGGCGATTCCGTACGCCATCTGGTGGCTGGTGATCATCGAGTCGGTGGCGCTGGCGGCCGAGGAAGCGCACGAGCCGCACCGCACCCTGCCGCGCGGCCTGGCCCTGGCGCAGATCACCCTCATCGGCCTGGTGATTTTGACGTGGTTCTTCGCCTCCGCCGCCGGCAGCGATTACAGGGAAACCGGCAAGGTCCAGGTCCTGTATCCGCTCCAGCATGTCTACCAGGACGTGTGGCCCGACGAGGGAAATTACTGGCATCTCATTCCGTTTGCCGTGATCGCCCTGTGCGGCATGGTGGCCAGCTACAACGGCATGATCTACGCGGTGAGCCGGCAGTCGTTCTCCTTGGGCCGGGCCGGCTACCTGCCGCAAATCCTGGGACACGTCCACGTCCGCCGGCGAACGCCCGACGTGTCGATCCTGTGCTGGAGCGTGGTGGTGGCCGGCTTCGTGATCTGGGGCTTTTTCAATGAAGAAGCAGTGGTGGTCGCCGTCTTGACCTGCAACCTCACCGCCTTGATCTGGTACGCCCTGGCCATGGTGTGCCTGTTCATCCTGCGAAGGAAAGAACCGGACATGCCGCGGCCATACCGCGTGCCGTGGTACCCGTATTTGCCGGCCCTGGTATTGGTGATGAGTTTGTTTGCTGCCGCGGTCTACGGCTGGTTGCAGGCACCCATCGTCCTGTGGCTAACGCTAATCATGTACGCCGCCGGCCTTGGCTACCACTTCGGGTTTGCCCGCCGCCGGCTGGTTTCCGCGGCGCCGGAAGAATTGGCGGCACGGGCGGGAAAAAAGGAATGAGAATGCCTCAGGAACAGTTTACAGGAGGATTCTAGACCAACAGGATATTAAGATATATATACTTAAATCGTCCCAGAAAGAAGGTCCAGCGTGGCCCACGATTTCCGGTGGATCGATTGGAATCGTGAAAAAGTTGCCCAGCACAACGTTGAGCCCAAAGAAGCCGAATTCGTGGTCAACCATGCGCGGCAACCTTATCCGATGAAAGTGGATGACGAAAAGCGGTTAGTTTGGGGCCCAACTGCCTCGGGTCGTTACCTTCAGGTGGTTTACCTCATCGATATTGAAAATAGCATTTTCGTCATTCATGCTCGGCCGCTTTCCGATAGGGAGAAAAAACGCTGGCGAAGGAGAAGGCGATGAAAGCAAAGAACATCGTAGAACCGTTGTTGCCTGGGCATTACGGGCGCATGGACGCTGCCGACTTGGACGAAGAGGTTGCCAAGTTCGACCAGGAATTCATTGCGGACACGGCCCAAGGCCTGACCACGAAAGAACGCCTTCGTGATCGGCGGGCCCGCCGTAAGCGGGGCCGGCCCCGCGTGGGCGACGGAGCCCGGCGCGTTTTGGTCACCATTGGATCGTCTCTGCTGCAACGCTCCGATCTTTATGCGGCCAAGCATGGACTCAGCCGGTCCGCTCTTATCGCGCGTGGTTTGGAGGAACTCCTGCGAAAAGGCGCCAACAGGGCACCGGCCAGTAGTCGCCAAAAATGAGCCAACTGAAAAAACGCCTGCAGAATACCAGCCTATCTCTCTATCCTCTCTCCTCAATCTTCGTACTTTCTCTTCGTAGACCAATATCCTCGGATAGTAACCCCATGAAGCGGTCGGATAACCCGGGGACTTACCTACCTGGCACTAAGGTCTGGGGCCGCGAACGGGCGTGCTGGTTAGAAGTGACAACAGGCGAGCCGGGCCGCGTCGGCGGCCCGGGGACCCCGGCGAGTAACGTCGCTCGGCTCGCCTGTTTCTCCATCCTCTATCTTCTCTCCTCAATCTTCGTACACTCTCTTCGTAGACCAATTTCCTTGGAGAGTAACCCATGAAGCAAATTCTGGATTGGCTGCAAGCGAACGACGGCAAACTCGTGGACACGCTGGGCCGGCTGGTGGCCATTCCCAGCATCAGCACCGACCTCGAGCATCAAAAGGAAATCGGCCAGGTCGCCGACCTGACGTGCGAGATGATGCGCGAAGCCGGCTTGAACAACGTCGGCGTCCTCAAGACCGGCGACTCCAATCCCTATTCCTACGGCGAATGGCTGGGAGCGCCCGGCAAGCCGACCGTCTTTCTCTACGCCCATCATGACGTTCAGCCCGTTAATTTCCGCGAGGATTGGTTGTCCGATCCGTGGCAGTTGACCGAGCGCGACGGCCGCCTGTACGCCCGCGGCGCCGCCGACGACAAGGGCGCCGTCGCCGTCCAGCTCGGCGCCATCGCCGCTTTTCTCAAGACCCAGGGCGGCCTGCCCGTCAACGTGAAAATGCTGGTCGAGGGCGAGGAAGAAGTCGGCTCGAAAAACCTCGACGCCTTCTTCAAGGAACACAAGGAGAAAATCCACTCCGACGTCATCGTCGTGTGCGATACGGAGAACATCGAAACGGGGCTGCCCAGCATCACCTACTCGCTGCGCGGCATCGTGGCCGCCCTGGTGGAAGTGACCAGCGCCACCAAGCCGGTGCACAGCGGCATGGCCGGCGGCATGCTCGCCGACGCCGCCATCGCCCTCAACGTGCTCCTGTCGCGCCTCTACTGGAAGAACGGCAAGATCCCCATCCCCAACTTTTTCGACAAGGTCCGGCCGCTGACACCCAAGGAAAAACGGGCCTTTCGCCGCCTGCCCGGCGAGGAGAGCCAGTGGCGCGCGGACATGGGCATTCTCGACGGAGTCAAGATGGCCTGCGAGGGCAAGAACCATCCCTACGAGCAAACCTGGCGCAAGCCGGCGGTGACCGTGATCGCCCAGGAAGCGAGCACGATCAAAGGGGCGTCGAACCAGGTGCTGCCCAAGGCCGGCGCCATCGTCAGTTGCCGCATCGTACCTGATCAGGACCCGGACGAGGTCTTCGAGCAGATCAAGGCGCACCTGACGAAAGACCCGCCGTGGGAAGTCAAAGTGTCGGTGAAGCCGGCCGGGGCGGTGAAGTGGTGGATGACCGATCCGACCGGCCCGGCATTCGAGGCGGCCCTGGCGGCCCTGGAAAAAGGCTACGGCAAGAAGCCGGTGGCCATCGGTTGCGGCGGCAGCATCGGCTTCGTCGGCCCGCTCGCCGAGTTGTTCGGCGGCGCCCCGGCCTTGCTCCTGGGCATCGAAGATCCCAAGACTAACGCCCACGCCCCGAACGAAAGTCTCGACGGCGGCGATTTCCGCAAGCTCACCACCTCACTGGCCTATCTTTTCGAAAACTTGGGAAATCTGCCGGAGGGAAAGGTCAAGAAAGAGGAAGTTGTTGCCGAGCCGGAGAGTCAGCCCGCTAATGACAGGATCCCACAAAGTAACGGTATTCCGTCATCAGGGAGCTGACGCTCCCCGCT
>CAZFGM010000049.1:0-18946 GCA_964518515.1 uncultured Alcaligenaceae bacterium
GAAGCAAGTGCTGGTCGGCAAGACCATCAGCAGGACCTTGCACGTTTATCACAAAGGCAAAGGGACCGCCCATACCATCGAGCATGAATACGAGGCGGTGGGCGCGATCGACATCTGTTTCGATCCGGCCAATCCGCGCATCCTGTTCGCCTGCCTGTGGCAAACGCGGCGCACCCCGTGGAGCCTGACCAGCGGCGGCCCCGGCAGCGGCCTGTATCGCTCCGACGACGGCGGCGAAACCTGGAAACAGCTCGGCCCGGCGAGCGGGGGGCGTGAGCCCCCCGGTTTGCCCCCCCCGGGCCTGCCCCCCGGTCCTTGGGGACGCTGCGCCGTCGCCGTCGCGCCCAGTGACAATCGGCGGGTTTACCTGCTCATCGAGGCGGAAAAAGGCGGCCTGTACCGCTCCGACGACGGCGGCGTCAACTGGACCTACATCAACCCCCAGCGCTATCTTCGCATCCGTCCCTGGTATTTCTCCGTCATCACCGTCGATCCGACCAACCCGGACGTCGTCTGGTCGTGCGGCCTGCGCCTGCTCAAAAGCATCGACGGCGGCAAATCGTTCAAGAACGTCAAGGGACCCCACCACGTCGATCATCACGACCTGTGGATCGATCCGAAAAACCCCAAACGCATGATCGACAGCAACGACGGCGGGGTCGATATCTCCGTCAACGGCGGCGAAACTTGGTACGCCCCACCGCTGCCCATCTGCCAGTTTTATCATATCAACGTCGATAACCGCGTGCCCTACCACGTGTCCGGCAACATCCAGGACATCGGCACCGCGTCCGGACCAAGCAACAGCCTGTCCGGCGAGGGCATCGGCGCCCGCCACTGGCACCCGGTCGGCGGCGGCGAGACCGGCGTCACCATGCCCGATCCGACCCATCCCGACGTCGTCTACGCGGGCGAATACGCGGGAATCATCACGCGCTACGACCACCGCACGCGCCAGGCCCGCAACGTCAGCATCTATCCGTACAATACCTCCGGCCACGGTGCCGAGGACCTCAAGGTCCGCTTTCAGTGGACCGCCCCCATCTTGATTTCCCCGCACGATCCCAAGACGGTCTATCACGCCGCCAACGTCCTGTTCAAAACCACCGACGCCGGCAAGACTTGGCAGAAGATCAGCCCAGACCTGAGCCGCGACGATAAGAACAAGCAGAAATGGTCGGGCGGCCCGATTACCGGCGATAACACCGGCGCCGAAGTGTATTGCACCATCTTCGCCCTGGCAGAATCCCCAAAGAAAGCCGGCGCCCTCTGGGCCGGCAGCGACGACGGCCTGGTTCACGTGTCGCGCGACGGCGGCAAGAAATGGACCAACGTCACCAAGAACCTCTTGCGCGATACCCCTGGTTTCCCCGAATGGGCCACCGTGGTGTGTATCGAGCCGTCGCCGCACGATCCGGCCGTGACCTATGTCGCCATCGACGGCCACCGGCTTAACGACAATACGCCCTACCTGTTCAAGACCGGCGATTACGGCAAGACCTGGAAAAACCTGGCCGGCAAGCTGCCGCGCGACAATTACCTGTGTGTCGTTCGCGCGGACCCGGTCGTTAGCCGCTTGCTCTACGCCGGCAGCGAGACCGGCGTATTTTATTCCCGCGATGACGGCGCGACCTGGGAGCGCCTCAAGTTGAATTTACCAACGGTGAAAGTCACCGATCTGCGCGTCAAGGACAACGACCTGGTCGTCGGCACCAACGGCCGATCAATCTGGATCTTCGATGATCTGACCCCCCTCCGCGAATGGAGCGCCAAACCCAAAGAAGGGCCCCATCTCTTTTCCGTGCAGCCGGCCTATCGCTACCGCTATCATTCCGAGATCTATAGCACCGACGACAAAACCGCCGGCCAGAATCCCCCCAAGGGAGCCGTCCTGCATTATTATCTGGAGAAGAAGCCCAAGGATCTGGCCATCCAGATCACCGATGACAAGGACATGGTGGTCCGCTCCTTCACCGCCAAGAAGGTCGAGCCGGAGCAAAAGGAAGACGATCCCGACGCGCCGTGGGAAATCGTCAAGAAGCCGGTCCTCTCGGACAAGGCCGGCGTGAATCGTTTCGTGTGGGATTTGACGTACGAAGGCGCCAAGATCATTCCCGGCGCCAAGAACGACGGCGGCGTGCCGCAGCGCGGCCCGCTGGTCAATCCGGGCACCTACACGGTGAATCTGACGGTGGATGGCAAGACGCTGACCGGCAAGCTGCTCGTCAAGATGGACCCGCGCGTCCAGGTCCCAGCCGCCCAGCGCGACGAGCAATTGCAAGTCACCTTGCACCTACGCGACGCCCTCAGCCGGCTTTCGCAAACCGTGATCCGCCTGCGGAAGATCAAGACCCAGATCATCAATCGCAACGACCTGCTCAAGGAAAACCCCAAGGCTGCCGGTCTGGTCAAGGACTCGCGGGGCTTACTGGAAAAACTCGACAAGCTGGAGGCGCGGTTGCACAATCCCAAGGCCGAGGTCACCTACGACATCCTGGCCATGAAAGGCGGCGCCCGCCTCTATTCGCAGATGGCCCTCCTCTACGAATGGATCAAGGACTCGGACGGCCCCATCACCCAGGGCATGCGCGAGGTTTACAAGGACCAGCGCGACGAGCTGGACCGCCTGGTTCGCGACTGGGATGGGCTGCTGGTAGAATTGGGCCGCCTGAACGAGACGGCCCGCAGTCTAGAGGTGCCGCATATTTTGGTGCCGGACCGATGACGGGCGGCATTACCGGCTTGACCCTGGCAGAAAAAACCGCGAAACTATTAATATTACAAACCAGGAAGTCCTGCCATGCACACTACAATTGCCCCTGAAATTCAACAAAACCCGGATTGGGCTTTCGCCGTCGGTCGTGCGAACGATCTCCTCAAAGCCGAATTAGGGCCGTCGGAACCCGTCGTGACCACAAAATGGAGCACCGGCCATGATTCCAGCAACCGTCCAGTAATTGCCTTAGAAATCGCTGATCCCATGGCCTCGGTGACCGCAAATTTTCGTGTCCAAGAATTGACCAAGAACGGGGACCGCCTCCAGGTTCGCCTTCGGCGCCTATGGGACAATGTACTGCAAAACCGCTCGGACAAGCTAATGGAACGCATTCATCAATTGGCCACTCATCTGGAGGGAGAAAATGCAAACTGAAATTGCCCCGGAAATTCAGCAGAATCCCGATTGGTCTAGGGCGGTTCGAAGCGCCAATGATCTGCTCAAAGCGGAACTGGGTCCCTCGGAACCGGTGGTCACCACCAGATGGAGCTTGCGGAAGGACATTAGCCACCGTCCGGTAATCGCCTTGGAAATCGCCGACCCAATGGTCTCCATTTCTGGCCAATTCGCCCCAAAAGAATTGACCCGAAATGGCAACCGCCTCCAGTTGCGCCTTCATCGGCTTTGGGGAAATTTACTGGAAGAACGATCGGCCAAACATCTGCAAAGGCTCAAATTGCTGGTTGCACAACTCGATGAAGGAGAATAATTTTGCCTGCCAAAACCAATACCGATCTACCCAAGGAACCCCACCAATGACTCCCGCCAAGGTGACCGCCCTCCTTTTTCTCTGTCTCGCTTGCAATTCCAGCCGTGCCGACAATTGGCCGCGCTTCCGCGGGCCCAACGGCACCGGCGTCGCCCACGACAAGGACATTCCCGTTAAGTTTGATGCGTCCAGCGGCATCCTCTGGAAGGTGCCCATGCCCGGGCCGGCCAATGCCTCGCCCATCGTCTGGGATAAATACGTCTTCGTGCACAGCGCCACGCCGGACGGGGACAAGCGGGTGTTGACCTGCCTGAATGTCAAGGACGGCCAGACCGTGTGGACGCGCGCGATTCCCGCCGCCAAGGCCCCTATTAACCCGCGAAACACCCTGGCTTCCTCGACGCCGGCCACCGATGGGCAGATCGTGGTCAACGCTTTCTGGGACGGCAAAGAAATCCTGTTGACCGCCTACGATTTCACGGGCAAACAGCTGTGGCAAAAAAACCTCGGGACCTGGGTCAGCCAGCACGGCGCCGGCTGCTCCCCCATCCTTTACCAGGACAAGGTCATCTTCGTGAAGGACATGGACAGCAAGGACAAGGATGAGAATGAGGTCCCCAATCCCTCGATCCTGTATGCTTTCAACAAGAAAACCGGGGAGTTGATATGGTCGGCCCCGCGCGAGGCCTATCGGGCCTGTTATTCCGCGCCGTTCCTCCTGGAAAAACCGGGGGCTTCGCCGGAGCTGCTCGTGACCAGCACGACTTCCATTCGCAGCTACCAGCCGGCGGGCGGCAAGGTCAACTGGGAATGGAACTGGATCTTCACCGCGGAGATGCCGTTGCGGACCACGGGCTCGTCGCTCTACCACAACGGCATGCTGTTCGCTTGCAGCGGCGATGGCCGGGGCGATCGCCACATGGCCGCCGTCAAGCTGACCGGCAACGGCGCCGGCACCCGCGCCGTAACGGCCTGGGAAAACAAGAAAGATTTTCCCTACGTGCCCACCCTGCTGGCCCGAGGCGAGCACTTGTATTTCGTCAATGACCGGGGCTTCGCCGGCTGCTTCCACGCCGCCAGCGGCAAAAACGTGTGGTTGAAGCGCCAGCCCGAGGCCACCTTTGCGGCCTCGCCCGTCTTGATCGACGGCAAGATGTACGCCGTCAGCGAAGCCGGCGACGTGTACGTGTTCGCCGCCGAGCCCACCTATCAACTGCTGGCCAAGAACTCCCTCGGCGAGCGCGCGCGGGCCACGCCGGCGGTCGCCAACAAGCGCCTCTTTATTCTTGGACACAACCACTTGTTCTGCATCGGTAAATAAGCCGGTTTATCACCAACTCTGAGGTGGACAATTGGACCAGAGTACCTTGTGGGAATTGGGAAAACAGCTATACCCCAAGCGGGAAAGTTTGATCCCTTTAGCCGGCGAGCTTGCTCGCCGTGGACTGGATTCTGCCCGCGGCGAGCGAGCTCGCCGGCTAAATGAAATGTCTCCATTCCCACCGCGTGAAGTATTAGTACGCACGATGCACGGGCCGGCCGTTCAAGAGCGGTTTTTTTTGCAAGAGCCAGGGGCAGCTGTTGGCGGCACACGAACCAACCTTCTCGTCTTTGAAAATAACAGCAAATAAACCAGGAGCCTCAACCGATGAACCCGCTGCACCATCCCGAGGAAATCATATCCAACGCCGCCCGCGCGCAGGCGGCACGGTTCGAGCCGCGAAGCTTGCGCACCTACACTCCCAGCCAGGCGGTGCTGGCGCGCAGTGCCGGCAGCTTTCACTGGACGCCGGAAGGCCGCAAGCTCTACGATTTCTCTTCCGGCGTTCTGGTCGCCAACCTCGGCCACAATCCCAGTTCCTGGATGAAGCGGTTTGTCGAGTACATGGGTTGGGCGGGTGATCCCTGGGGCCCCTCCCCTGCCCCGAATGGGCAAGCGTTGAGTTATTTCTCGGCCTTGCCGATGACCGCCTACAACGCGATCACGCCGGTCGAGACGGAAGCGAGCCGCCGCCTGATCGCACTCCTGCAAAGCCGGCTGGGCGGGAAGCGCCTGGAGCAAGTCCTGTGGTCGGCTTCCGGGTCCGAGGCCATCCAGAAAGCCCTGTGGGCGGGGCTGGCCCGCGACCGCACGCGCGACCTGATCCTGGCTACGCGCTTTGGCTTTCACGGCAAGAAAGGCTTGGCCGGCGCCGTCACCGGCTGCGAAACCGACCGCGAACGCGATCCGCGCGTCCGCTTCATCAGCTTTCCCATGCAGGAATGCGCCGATGTCAGCCTGCGCGACCGGCCGTTCGATCCGGCCCCGTATCGCCAGGAGTTGGAGGCCCTGAAAAGCCAGTTCGGCCGGCGCCTGAGCGTTGTCATCACGGAACCGTACCTCGGCGGCGGCGGCTCGTTTCATCCGCCCAAGACTTACTTACAGATGTTGCAAGCCTTCTGTCGCGAGAATGACCTGGTCTTCATCCTTGATGAGGTGCAATCGAACTTCGGACGGACCGGCGATTTGTTCGCTTATGAAACCTACGGTCTGGAACCGGACGTGGTGGTGCTGGGCAAGGGCCTGGGCAACGGCGTGCCGGTGGCGGCCGCGGTGGGCCCGGCCGGTTTGTTCGCTTCTCTGGAATACGGCGAAGGCTCCGATACCTGGAGCGCCAATCCGCTATGCTGTGCCGCGGTGCTGGCCACACTGGACGAGTTTGCCGCCCGCGACATTCTCGGCCTGTGCCGCCGATCGTCGGCCATCATTGAAGAAGGCTTGATTCGCTTGAAGGAATTGCCGATCGTGGGCCACGTGCGCGGCGAACAAGGCGGCATGGTCTGGGGCTTGGAGATGCGCGACCACGCCGGCCGCAGCGCCGCCGACTGGGCCAACGCCGCCGTGCTGGCGTGCTATCGCGGCGATGGCGCTGGCGGCATTCACCTGCTCGGTCCGCTGGCGAAGAAGGTATTGCGGATCGCCCCGCCCTTGACCATCACCGAACCGGAAGCGCGGGAGGCGCTGGGCCTCATGAATCGGTGGTTGGCTGCCCTGCCCTCCTCTGCTCCGGCGACTTCGGCCGCGCAGCAGGCCCTGGCCGGCGCCCGGTAGGTCGCGACAGGTTTCCAACCTGTCGCTGTGGTCTCCGCTTTAATTTCCGCGACTCTGGCCGCGGTTTCCTCATTACCCCGGATCGTTGCCGTGCTTGCCCCCTGGATCGAACAATTTGTTAATTGGCTTTGCCAGCTCCTCGAGGGCGATTTGGCAGGCAGTACCTTTATTATCTATGGTGGGCTGGCCATTTTCCTGGTGTGTGTGGTGTGCGGCGGGACAGGCTCCCTGGTCATCGGCAATCGGCAAGCCTTCTTCGCCGACGCCCTTGCCCATTGTGCTTTCGCCGGCGTCGCCATTGGAATCCTGACCGCGCTGGCCCTGGGCCAAGCTATCACCGATATTCGAGTCAACAGCCCGTTCATCACCTGGACGATGATTGCCTTCGGGGTCTTCATCGGCCTGGCCATTGCCTATGTCCGCGAAAAGACCGGGCTTTCCAACGATACCGTGATCGGCGTCTTTTTCGCCGGGGCCATCGGTTTGGGCGCCATGTTGACCAAAGTGGTCAGCACACGCGGCTATTTTAACCTGGAAAACTTTCTCTTCGGCAATCCGAACGATGCAAAGGCGGGGGATATTGAAGCCCTGCTTTGGCTGGCCTTGGCCACCATGGCAATTCTGGGCGTGTTGTACAACCACATGGTGTTTGCCAGTTACAGTCCGAGCCTGGCCCTGTCCCGGCAAGTGCCCATCCGGCTATGCCATTACCTGTTCGTGGCCTTGCTGGGGGTCATTGTCAATCTGTCCATTCAAATCGTGGGCGCCCTGCTCATCAACGCCATGCTGATCGTGCCGGCGGCAACCGCCGCCAACCTGAGCGGCAACCTGCGGCAGTTCTATCGCCGCAGCGTGGCGTTGGCCGTTCTCTTCGGCCTCGGCGGCTACTGGATCGTCCTGAACCTCACAATCCCTTATCGCGGGGAAAAACTTTCCTTCGGCGTATGCGGCGTCATCGTCGTGGTCAGCGTTTTGGGTTTCTTCCTTTCCATGGCCCCGCCCCTGAAGCGCCTGTTCGGCCAGCGGAAAACAGTGACCTTGCCTTATTCCGCCCCAGAACCGACAATAACCGGCCGGCATGAACATTCTCCACAGCCCAAGACGTAACAGAAGCAACCGCGGCCTCTGTGGGGCACGTGCCTACTCGCCCCAGACTCGATCCGGTAGCCCGCGGCACGTTGGAAACGCGCCCCACCGGTCTTACAAGGTCTAACCTCGTGGATTACGAACGTCTCATCCTGAATTTCACGAGCATCATTTACGAAGCCCTGCCCTTCATCGTCTTGGGCGTGGTGATCGCCGGCTTGCTCGAGGAATTTTTGCCGCAGCAGATGCTGGCCCGCATCATGCCGAAGAGCCGGGTGCTCGGCATCAGCCTGGGCGCCCTTTTGGGGTCGGTCTTTCCCATGTGCGAGTGCGGCATCATCGTGGTCATGCGCCGCCTGTTGCGCAAGGGACTGCCCCTGAGCGTGTGCGTCAGCTACGTGCTGGCCGGGCCGATCATCAACGTCATTGTGATCTTGAGCACTTACGTGGCCTTCACGAATTACAGCATCTTCGGCGGGCCGCTGCCCGTGGTCTTATTGCGCGCCGGGCTGGGGTTTCTGGTCGCCATGGTCACCGCCCTCGTGGTGGAATGGCAATACAATAAATATGGCGATCAGCTTCTTTCGCCCACCGTCCTGAAAAAAACCGCCCCGGAAGAGGACAACTCGACCGGCCCGCGGTCGTGGTGGGACCGTTTCAATAACATCAGCGGCACCGCCCTGAACGACTTTGTGGACATCATGGCGTTCCTGGTGATCGGGGCCACGCTGGCGGCGACGGGCAAGGAACTGCTCCGCGACGCCGACTCCGGCACCAGCGTTTCCCTCTTGCAAGAATTCCCGCCTCTTGCCATCCTGATCATGATGGGCCTGGCGGTGGCCTTTTGCCTGTGCAGCGAAGCGGACGCCTTCGTGGCCGCCAATTTCTCGCCCTTGTGGCCGCCCGCCGCCAAGCTCGCTTTCCTCGTCCTCGGACCCATGCTCGATCTCAAGCTCTACATCATGTACACGCGCGTCTTTCGCCAGCGCCTCATCTGGACCATCATCCTGTCGGTGGTGATCCAGGTGTTCGTCTACACCACCCTGGTGCATTACCTGTGGGAGATTGATTGGAAAACCTTGTTTAACGGTTGAACAGATTATGTAATCGTTCATGGGTAGTTCCATGGCAAGAAGGAGAGAAAGAGTACGATGAGGATTAAGATTAGGAAGAAGATCAAGGGTATGATTAGGATCAAAGGGTCGTTACAGCCCAGGCGTTCCGCTCATACTCTTGCTCTTGCTCTTGCTCCTCTTCCTAATCCTAATCTTACTTTTAATCTTGCTCGTCTTTCATGCCAAGTTAGTCCCCTGAACGGTTACCAGATTTTTTCGGGGGGTTGATGCCATGGCCCACCAGCACGAAGATAGCGACACGTATTACCTGGACCAGCTGTGCCTGATCGCCCTGTCGGCGGCGTTCGGCGGCGTGTGCTTGACGCTGTTCTTGTGGAAAACCGACATGCTGGATTTGATGCTGGGCCAGCAATTCCATAATTACGTGGGCAGCAGCGGCTTCGTGCTGGTGGGCCTGGCGTTGATCCGTTCGGTGATTCTGTGGCGGGCCGTGGGCCTGCTAAGCCCCGCGAATCACGACCATGGCCACGATCACCAGCACGACCACGACCATGGGCATTCCCACACCCACGAGCACGGCCACGAACATGATCATGGCCATGGCCACGATCACAGCCACGGCGATTTCAAGCACACTCACAGCCATGAACACGACCACGCCGACCACGACCATGGCTGGGCGCCGTGGCGCTACGTGGTGTTGCTCCTGCCGGTGTTTTTGTTTCTCTTGGGCCTGCCCAACAAGCTGCCGCCGCCGCGGTCGCAGATCCTGGACCTCGATCCGACCGAGCTGGCGATCGGCCATTCCACCATGGTCTTGCTGAGCCAGGATCCCTTGCAATCCCTGGTGTGGACCGCCTATCTGTACCGCCCCATCCGCGGCATCGATTTCAAATCCCTGGTGCAGGCGGGCCAAACTTCCAACCGCGATTTGCAGGGCACCTGGGTGCGGATCCAAGGCCAGTTTGTGCCCAGCCAGAATAATGACCGGGCCTTCGGCCTGGTCCGCTTCAGCATGCGCTGCTGTTTCTCGGATGCCATTCAGCTCAATGTTCCCGTTTTCGCTCCCGAAAGTCTGCACAACCGCAAAGATCTGAAATACCGTGACTGGGTCGAGGTTACCGGCCGTGTGGCATTCCAACAAAGCGGCCGATCTTGGCGAACCATCCTGCAAATTTCCAGCCTAAACGCCATCCGGCCTACCAAACCGGATTCATCTTTGGTGCTCCGGGATTATTAGTCCAAAATCCTTGAGATGGACTCCCGTACCGATCCATTTCGCTAAGGCATTTGATCGGCATGGTTCAAATGATGGCCTTAACGGGTCACGCGGGGTGTGTATTCGATTCGATACCCCCTGGCGGGAAAGTGATCGGTACGGAGGGTATTGGGAATGTAAGCCACGAAATGATAATTGATTACGACGTCGTGTCGTACCGATCAAGGGACCTTGTGGAATTGATCGGTACGGGAGAGTCACAGGGTTGTTACCCCCTTCTGAACCATGCCAGTACGGCGCGGTGTTGTAACCATTTCTCATATCATGCCTTACGCTCCGTACCGATCAAAAACCCGCGAGAGGCCCTTATTGGTAGCCGCATGGGCCTTTTCGCCTCTCAGAAGCAACACTCCAAAAAATAATTTCTTTGCTCATCTTGCCGCTTTATTAAGAACCAATATAAATGAAAATGAATCTCATTATCAATAATAATTGATCAATTAAAAAAACAGGACCGTAAAGGAATATTCTAATGCAACCTATTAAAAGACATGGTTTTACACTCATCGAAATCCTTGTTGTGATCGCCATTATTGCCATTTTGGTGGCAATGTTGGTGCCAGCGGTTCAAGTCGTTCGCCAGGCCGCCAGCCGGGCGGCTTGCCAGAATAACCTCCATCAAATCGGCATCGCCCTGCATAATTTCGAAGCGTCCTACAAAGTTTTCCCGCCTGCCGGGTCCTACCCTGCGGGAGTCACCGCCGATTCCTGGTCCGTGCAGGCCCATCTGCTTCCTTTTGTCGAGCAGCACAACTTGAAAGATATCATCAACTTTAGCGCTTCCTATGCGGTGCAACCGCAAGTCACCCAGGTCCGCGTGCCGGTGTACCTGTGTCCGAGTGAGGCTAACGATCGGCCCCGGCCCGACGGCACCCTCACCCATTATCCGCTCAGCTATTCCGCCAACATGGGCACTTGGCTGGTGTATGATCCCCGTTCCGGCACGGGCGGCAGCGGAGCGTTTTCCGCCAACCTCGCCCGGCGAGCGCATAGTTTCAACGACGGCTTGAGCAATACCCTGGGCTTCGCCGAGGTCAAGGGATATACCCCGTATTTGCGCGATGGGGGAATTGCCGGTTTTTCGCCGCCCACCAGCCCGGCCGAGGTCGCCGCCTTCGGCGGGCAATTCAAAAGCAACTCGGGACATACCGAATGGGTCGATGCCCGCGTTCATCAAACGGGATTTACCACCGTGTTTCCCCCCAATACGGTGGTTCCCTATAGTGACGGGGGGTTAACATATGACATCGACTTCAACTCGAGTCGGGAAGGCAAGTCCACGACCCGGCCAACCTTTGCCGCCGTTACCGCCCGCAGCTATCACCCCGGGCTGGTCAACGCCCTGCTCATGGACGGCTCCGTCCGCGCCATCCGCAACCATATCCAGCTCGGCACCTGGCGGGCCCTGGGCACCGCCGACGGCAACGATGCGGTGGAGGACTTTTGAAACGCCGCTGGCGGCTTTGCGCGATCGTCCTGCAGGTCGCGCTAAACCGCCAACGGAAAGCGTTGTTAATTCGTAATCCGCCGCGTTCATGGGTTTGGGCCAGAACGGCTAGCAGGTCCAAGGTGACGTCCGGCACGAAAGACAGCAAGGGGATTTTTATTCGCGGTAAGGCGAACGGCAGGACTTGATCTACCCGTAGCCGCACTCGCCAGAGTGCGGGCTGCCCGCGTTCTGGCGAACGCGGCTACGGGTAAGTTTTTTTCTGCCGGTCGCCTAAAGCCCTTGCGGCGGGCATAAGACTCCGGAACGGCCAACACGTGCGGCCCGGTGCGCAACAGGTCAATCTCCACCAGGTTGGCATCGCTTTTCAGAACTTCCCTTTGTTTGTCTTTATACGATTTCCGGCCATCCCCCGCGTACTTGTTGGAGGGACGGACCACTTCAATAGTGGTGATGACTTTGTGGCCGGATTGCTGGTCCAGGATGGTGATATACGTCTCGTGAATTACCCCTGCGGGGACCTTGACGATCATAGGAGCATCCGGTTCGACCAGGGCCACGGCTCCCTGCCCTTGGGCAAAACGACGGCGTTTCTCGGCCGGTGACCTTTTCCTTGGGGTTAATCGGCCTGCTTGTCCCAGGCCGAAAGGGATTCTACTTCGGGGTGGATCGGCCTGCCAGAACAATGTGGCCCAGATCCACTCACCTCGCACCACTCAACCCTTAGCAATCTTGATCACGACACAAGTGATATTATCGCCAAAGCCTTCCGGCTCCAGGTCGGAAGGGAGGCGGTGCAGGGCGTCGGCTTCGTCAGACAGCAGGATGGCCAGGGCCTCGGGGGAAAGAGCGCGCTGTTGGCGGACGAGCTCGCCCAGGCGCTCGGGCTCGAGGAAGGCGCCTTCCTCGACCAGGCCGTCGCTGCACAGGATGACCACGTCGCCCGGCACGAGCGGCCAGAAGGACAAGGCGGGCTGGCAAACTTCGTCCAGAACGGACAGCGCGCCGGCTTCGTTGCGGGTGCAGCCGCCGACGCATACGCGCAGGGCCCGCGTCACGGTGCCCATGTCGCGCACTTCCTCGGGCGGGGTGCCGCTGGCCAGCAAGTCAGAGCCCAGGTCGCCGTCCACGGTGAGTTGTTCGACAAAATCGTCGGTGATGAGGTAGGCCCGGCTATCGCCGACGTTGGCGACACCGAGGTGGCGGCCTTCAAGCCAGCCGGCGGTCAGGGTGGTGCCCATCAAATCGAGGCCGGCCGCGAGCTGGTCGCGGTAGCCCTTTTCCAGGGCCCAATCCAGCAGCATTGCCCCGGCCTTGCGGCAGGCGGCGCGGATTTGCTTGGGGAAAGAGATGAGCGTGCTGTCGGCGTCGAAGGTATTTTCCAGCACCAGGCCGGTCATCCAGGAGGCCAAGGCGCCGCTGCCGACCTGGCAGGTGGTGATGCCGTCGGCCACCGCCGCCAGGGCGCGGTCCGGTTGGGCAAACGTCCGCACCAGGGCGAAATCCTCGTTGCCTCCCTGGAGGGCAGTCTTGGTTCGGCCGGTGCGTGTATGAAAGCCAATCTCCCAGCGAACGGGCGCGGTCGAGGCATACCGATTCAGGGCACGAGCCAGGGCTTCGTCCAGCGCCTGGCATAGAGCCAACGGCTGGGAAAAACGCTGGCCCGGCTCGATCGCCAGTCCCTGGTTCACAACCCGCGCCAGGCCCGGCGGCAACGTCGGCACGTAGGTTCGCAGCGGCGGCACCTGGAACTGGAAGGCCTCCAAACCGCGGCCGGGAAAACCGCTGGGCAATAACCGGGCCAACCAGTAATAGGCAAACAGGGCCAGGTGATAGACGTTGGTCCGCGGCCCGATGTCGGCCACGTGAAACTGCGCCGCCTCCGGGGCAGCAAAATGCGGCGCCATCCGCAACCGGTCCGGACATTGCCCCTGACGATGTACTTCCAGGTCCAGATTCGTGAATTGGAGCTGGCTTTCTCCCGACCCATCACCACTTTCCTCGATTTCGCGGGGATCAAACGTCAGCCAAACCAGGCCGGCGGCGTGCAACTCTTCGAGGGCGCGGGCCAAGCGGGCCAAGATTTCGGCCAGGCGTTGGGCATTGGCGAGCGTCTGCGTCGGGTGCAGTCCGCGCCAGGGGGTGAACGGGCGCCCCGTGGCCGCCGCGGCCAGCCAGACCCCGCCGCGGTCTTCCACCACCTGACACGGCGGCAAGACCGGGACGTTTTGCCCGAGACGGTGTTCCACCGCCGGCCGCCAGCTCGGCCAATCCGCTTCCCCAATCCAGTGCACGCGCCAGCGGGACGGCCCGGCCCCGATTACAATCGTCCCTTCCGGATGCGTTAAAGCGGCTTGTTGTTCCGGCGACAGCAGTATTTCCGGGACGAGGGGACAGCGGGAAGGGACGGCCGTTTCGGATCGGCCCCTCAAATCGGCGTTACAATGATCGCAAAACTCCACATCTTTGGACTGACCTCCACAGGCTGGACAGGTGACTGTCATCCTGATACCTCAGGGTGGTGAGTGGGTGAGGAATGCAATCTGTTGAAGGTTTTTTTTTAGAAGACTATCCGTAGCCATACTGCACGCGGCAATTATTTAGGCGAGCCGAGCTCCGTAAGGAGCCGGGTGACGCCGCGGCAGCAACCCGGCCGCTTACGCGGCTCGGCTCGCCAAAAAGGTTCCTTCACAAACCACTCACCACTCTACCACTCACTTCAACGGATGTTTCTTGAAGAACTCCCACAGCAAAGCGTTAGCGGAGATGTTCATGGTGGTTTTACCGAGAAACTGGGGGGCGGTGTCCATGCCGGGCCAGGTGTGGCCGCCGCCGTTGATGAGGTACAAAACCACTTCGGCGCCTTTCATGCCGTTGTTGTAGGCCTTGCGGGTCACTTTCAGCTTGTCTTTTTTGGCGGGAAGCTCGGTGGTTTCGGGTTTTGCCATGCAGCCGTTGAGCTTCACCCAGGTCTGGATGGTAACGTCCACCGATTTGAAATTGATGAGCCGGGGCAGGTTTTTGTTGGGCCCGTCGAGCGGCACGAGGTAATCGGCCGTACCGTGGAAGTGGATGACCGGGACCGGGCGTTTGGGCTTGCAGTTGTTGATGGCCAGAGTGCCGGCGACCGGAGCGATGGCGGCGATGCGCTCGGACATCTCGGCCGCCAACCGGTAGCACATCATGGCGCCGTTGGACAGGCCGCAGGCGTAGACCCGTTTCTTGTCCACGTTGAGGACGGTTTCCAGCTCGTCGAGGATCTTGCCGGTGAAGCCGACGTCGTCATTGCGGTTGAAGACCAGGCCGCCGGCGTTCCAGGTTTTCAGCTGGCCGTCGGGGTAGACGGCGATGAAACCCGCTTCGTCTGCGGTCGCGTTCAGCCCGCAAAAATCCACCATTTGCCGGCCGTCCATGGTCGCCCCGTGAAAGACCAGCACCACGGAAGTCGGTTTCTTTGGATCGTAGGACTTCGGCACGTGGACGACGTAGGAGCGCTCCTGATTGCGATGCTTCAATGTGCGGTAATGATCGCCCGGCTTGAGCGCTTCCGGGCTGGCCGCGAACGAGAACAGGAGGGGCAGCAAGGCAATTTTCATAGTAATCTCCTGGATTGGAATACTTTTTTGATAACAAAATTTGTACCCGAAGGGAAGAGGAAGGGTTTCAAGCTTGGGTTTAACGAGGGCGCGGCAAGCCGCAAGCGGCGGGGTTCATTCCTGCCGTTTGGGTTGGCACCCTCCCCACGGCGGGGATGAACCCCGCCGCTCGTGCGTTCAGAATTAACAGCCCGCACTACGAACCCCCGCGCGGAGTATAATCGAAAGGAAAGGAGGTCCTGTGCGCGTCGCACACTTCGACTGTTTTAGCGGCATCAGCGGCGACATGACCCTGGCCGCTCTGCTCGACGCCGGGGTCGAGGCGGAGCCGGTCCGCGCCGGCCTCGCCTCGCTGGGGTTGCCGATCGCGCTCCACATCGAGCGCGTCTGCAAAGGCGGTTTTCAAGCGACCTACGTCCACGTCGAGGCGCCGGAAGAAGAGACGCACCGGTTCCTGCCCGAGGTGGAAGCGATTCTCGGCCGCGGCCGGCTGACCGACCGGCAGCGCGACCTGGCCCGGCAAATCTTTCGCCGGCTGGCCCAGGCCGAGGCGACGGTGCACGGCCTGCCGCTCGACCGGGTCCATTTTCACGAGGTCGGCGCCCTGGACAGCATCGCCGACATCGTCGGGTCGGCCATCGGCCTTGACCTTCTCGGCGTCGAGCGCTTCACCAGCGGGCCGGTAGCCGTGGGCAGCGGCATGGTTTCGTGCGCCCACGGTTTGATGCCAGTTCCCGCGCCGGGAACCGCCGAGCTTCTCAAGGGCGTGCCGCTACGGCCGTCGCCGGTCAAAGCCGAGCTGACCACGCCCACCGGGGCGGCCATTCTCACCACCATTGTCCAGGAATGGGTCGATGGCCCGGACATGACCATCGAGAGCATCGGCCACGGCGCGGGCAAGAAGGATTTCGTCGAGCAACCGAACATCCTGCGGCTTTTTGTCGGCACTACAAACGGTTCACAAGTTCCAGGAGTCGGAACCGACCATGTCTGGCTGCTGGAAACGAACCTCGATGACGTGCCCGGCGAAGTCATCGGCTACTGTTACGAACAACTCTTGGCCGCCGGCGCTTTGGACGTGTTCACGACGCCGATTTTCATGAAGAAGAACCGGCCGGGCGTGATGCTGAGTGTCCTGGCGGCCCAAGAGCGGCTGGCGGCCATGGAAGAAATCCTGTTCAGGGAAACCGGCACCCTCGGCCTCCGCCGCGCGCTCGTCGAGCGCCACAAGCTGAATCGCCGGCCATGTACCGTGTCTACACCCTGGGGACCGGTTCGCGGCAAGGTGGCGTTTTGGAAAGATGGCCCCGTTTTTTCGCCCGAATACGACGATTGCGCCCGCATCGCGCGGGAACAGCACCGGCCCTGGCGCGACGTTTGCGCCGAGATCGAACGCCTCTACCGCGAATCGGAAAAGTAAACCCCGTTTTGCGGGGAGCCGGAGGCGACCGGCGCGACCGCAGGTTCTGCTTGACCGCTGGTTCGATTCTTGAAACTCCTGTCGTATCCGGTTGTTCGCTGTCGATATAATGGGGATGTCTTTTTTGAATTGGGAGGCGACCATGCCCTGTCCTTTTCCTGGAATGGACCCTTATATTGAACGGCCCTCCTTGTGGGGAGATTTTCACGACAGTTTCATCGCCTGTCTAAGAGGGGGTCTGCAGCCCTTGTTGCGGCCCAAATACGCGGCGTTCACCCAGGACCGCCTTTATGTGGTGGAATCCGACCCCCTTTATCCGGATGTTTCCATAGTCCGCCATCCGCAACCTCCCCAGGGGGCCTCAACCCCGGTGGCCCTGGCAGAACCAGATGCCCCGGCGGTTTTTGAATTGTGGCGCGAGGAAATCCGACAACCTCTTTTGCAAATCATTGAGCCCAATAGCGGACGCATCGTTACAGCTCTGGAAGTGCTGAGCCCCGACAACAAGCGCAAAGGTCCCGGGCGCGAATCCTACTTGAAAAAGCGCGAGGAATTCTGGGAAAGCGGCACCAATCTGGTCGAGATTGACCTTCTCCGCGAGGGGGAAGCGACGGTGCGCATCGGGGCGGATAAACTCGCCGGTTTATCTCCGTGGCATTACCTGGTCACCGTCACACGCCGCTGGCCTTCCCGCCAGGAAGTTTACGCCATTCCTTTGCAGCGTCGCTTGCCGCGGGTCGCCATTCCCCTGGCCATGAATGACAAAGACGTGGTCCTGGACCTGCAAACGGTTTTCAACCGCTGCTGGAATGAAAGCCCCTATCCCGAGTGGTTGCGTTATGATCAACCGCCGCCCGGGCCTTTGTCGGCCGAGGAGATTGCCTGGTGCGATGAAATCCTGCGGCAGGCAGGTTTTCGAACGGCGGCTACTTCCTGAGCAACCTGTGGGAGCAAGTGCCAACGGACCATTGACTGGTTCCACGATTTCCTGAAATAAGTTTCTCACCATGCCAACCGCCAACGACATCCGCCGGCAGTTCATCGACTTCTTCAAGAAGCACGGCCATACCTTCGTGCCGTCGTCGAGCGTAATAATATCAAAGGCCCTCCTGGGGCACTGTAAAAGACAGCAACCTCGGGAATGCCAACCGCTGACGCCGGCTGGACCTCAGTTTGAGGAGAAATGAGAATGGCCAAAAAAGTAAACAAACTTCCTTTTGAAGCGTGGGCTGCCGCGGTTGGGGCGACGGCCGGTGAAGTCCAGGCCGCTTGGGAAGATCTGCGCCGCCGTAGGCTGGGGACGGTGAAAGGGAGCAAAACCTTGGTTTCGCCTTTGGCTATGCGGCGTGCAAACAGCCCGGTGCAGCGCCGGCTAGCGGCGCATCTTTGCGGGTTCTTGCTTACGGAAAACTCATTTGTCGTGCGTCGGCCGGGCGACCCGCCCGGAAATCCCACCATCCTCAATACCCGCATCACTGTCGAGCACATCGCCTTCTACTTTAAAGAAGGTTGGGGCCTGACCGACATGCAACGCGATTTGCCGCAGCTAACCCGAGAAGAAATAGAAGCTGCCATTCAGTACTACTTGAACCATCGCGAGGACATCGAGCGGGATATGCGTCGTAGCCGGGCGATCTATGTGGCCAATGCCCCTGCGCCGGAGGCAGTCCCGACATGAGCAAAGAAGAGCCACGCGAAGAACGGCTTTTCGCCCGGTTGCTTTGCGATGTGATGATCCCGGCGGAACTGGCCGAGGCGATCCAAGCCCAGGGCTACGACGTGGCCCATGCACGCTTGCTTCCACAAGAGGTTCAACAGGATGATGTTGCTCTTCTTGAAAAAGCAACTCAGCAGGATCGCGTTGTCGTGACCTGCAATTACAGTGATCCACGGAGCAACTTCTGCATCATCCACGAGCAGTGGCAAAAGGAGGGCAAAGAGCATGCCGGCATTCTTCTGGTCCCCCAGCATCAGATCAGCAGTCGTTCGCGCCGCTGGGATGTTCGTGACCGCATGCTCAAGTTCTTGAACCGTTATCCAGCCGATGAGCTGAATAACCAACTGTGGTGGCTACCTCAAGAGTAGGTCGCACCGTTTTCATACGGTTGTACGCTAAGGGCAACGCAGCTACCATGAACAGAAAGGTTGAGCCGATTGCGGTTTGCCTGTTCCGAAATCGCGGAACCGGCATTGTTTGGGATATTCTACATGCCAACCGCCAACGACATCCGCCAGCAGTTCATCGACTTCTTCAAGAAGCACGGCCATACTTTTGTGCCGTCCTCCAGCGTGGTGCCCTTGGACGATCCGACGCTGATGTTCACCAACGCCGGCATGAATCAGTTCAAGGACGTGTTTCTCGGCACCGGCACGCGCCCCTACAAGCGGGCTGTCGATACGCAGAAGTGCATTCGCGTCTCCGGCAAGCACAACGACCTCGAGGAAGTCGGCCGCGATACCTACCAC
>CAZFGM010000050.1:0-18912 GCA_964518515.1 uncultured Alcaligenaceae bacterium
CCGGGGGGCCTGGGAAAAATATTATTGCCAGATTTCGTTACGCGAAAGACGGGTCTAGAAGCAACCCAAAGTTAATCGTCAGGCAGACAGGTTCTCCGGTTCGATCGTAGCCCCAATAGGAATAATATCCACCATCGCCTGCGCCTGAAGAGAACATCGCGAGATTCAAGCCAGGTTTTGAATCAAGTACCGGCATCGCCCAGTTTTCGCGCATCAATTTCGCAAGAGCGTAAACGAAATCTGGGTCCTTCTCTATTTTCTGCGTAAGCAGGCTTGCTGCCTGAACGTCCATAAAACTAGCGCAACCATAATCAACAATCAAATCATACACCCGTTCAACCGTTACGACATTCCCGCGCATTATTAATTTCGACGATCCTGGCTTGACCGTGGCAGCAGTCCACCACTCGCGCGGTTTTTTGCGGGGAGCAAATGCAATTGTCGCAGCGACAACTCGTTGATCCGAATCATCCATATGAGCGATACTGAGCCTGACTGGATATTCACCGGCTTTCACTTCCTCCTCGAACGGTTCGGCGTCATACACGAGAAAGGGATCGCAAGCCACTATCCTTCCGCTGGCAAGTTTGAGCTTCCCAATCTGACGGCATTCAATCACCGCGTTATGGCCAAAGACGTGAAGCCTGGCACCATTTTCTAATGCTTTCTCCAAAGACATGCACACCTCCCAACCAATGATTACAGCAACCCCAGATCGAACGTGCTCGACAGCAGCCGCCAGACCCACCAGGCGCAGCTGCGGTATTCGCAGTGAATCTTGACCTGGGCCAGAACGCCCGGGCAGATGGCGGCGTCGGCGTCATCGATGTCGATGCCGACCAGGTAGACCTGGCTTTGCGGGACGAGCTGGTTGGGATTGCCGCTCGGTTGGACGGCCACGGGGCCGCCCGCCTTGTTGGACAGGGCCGCGGGGATTTCCTTGGCTTCCGCGTCGGGCAGGTAGGAAAGGCGGCCGGTCCAGGTCTTGGAATCCCGGCCGTGGACGCGGATGGTGACGGCCAATTCCTGGCCGCGTTCCTTGGCCTTGCGGATACTGTCCTTGATCAGATCGTAGTTGTCCGGCGGAATAGGCACGAGCACGCGCAGGCGGGTCGGATCGCCGATAGTGCAGAAGGGTTGGCCTTGGTCCTTTTCCCAACGTTCGCCCTCCTTCTCCCGTTTGGGCAGGTTGATGACCACGCCGTCGCGTGGAGCTCGGCGAGTAAGTCTTTTCCGCTTTTCCTTGGCGTTGTGCCATTCTTGCCAGGCCAGGTCGCGTTCCTTCACGGACTCGATACGGGTTTTCTTGAGCTTGTCGATTTCCTTGGGATCGCGACTGGTGGCCAGGCGGTTGTCCAGCCAGCCGACGAACTGGTTCTTGCTGTGGTATTCCGTGTCGGCAGTTTTTTCTTCCCGGTCCACCTGCTCACTGGAAAACTCGGCCAGAATGGTGCCCTTGCTCACCCATTGCCCCTCCTCGACGTAGATTTTTTCCAGCTTGCCGGGCTCCTCGATGTGCACCGGCGCGCTATCGCCGGGTTGAATCTGCACCAGGCCGGTATGGCGCACCCGGCTGACCGGCAGCGGCCAGAAGAAGAAACCCAGCAAGAAGGCGCCCAGGATGCAGGAACTGACGGTGACGCGCGCGGTTTTCATATCCGGTAGCCTCCCGCGTTTATTGATGTTCTTGATCAGACGTACCAGCGGCCAGCCGATCATCGAGCCCAGGGCCAGGGCCGCCAACATGTTACTAATGATTTCCAGCTTGTATGGCCGGAGGAACGTGGCCATGAACTTCAGGATGACGAACGTAATGACCCAGCGATACACCCAGCTCACGATGGCGTAGGTGACGAACAGGATGCGCCGCCACAACTCCATGTACGGCTCGGGCTGCACTTCGATGCCCAGGCACTTGTCCATGACCACGCGCTGCAGGTAGCGGTTGGAGCGGTCGCGCAGGTTGGGGATTTCCAGCCAGTCGGCCAGCACGTAGTAGCCGTCGAAGCGCATCAGCGGGTTGCCGTTGAAGAACACCGTGCTGACCGAGCACACCACCATGAGGGCCAGGGCCATGTAGTTGACGAACGGATAGCTCGGCGTGTTCCACCACACGAAGGTGGCGACAGCGGCGATCATCAGCTCGACGTAAATGCCCGCGAAGCTGATGATGATGCGGTGCCACTTGTTGGGCATGGTCCAGGCGTCGGAGACGTTGCAGTACATGGCGGGCGAAAAACACAGGATGAGAAAGCCCATCTCGTGGACTTCGCCGCCGAAGGCCTTGCAGCTCAGGCCGTGGCCGAACTCGTGGATGACCTTCACGGCCCCCAGGGCCGCCCACATGTACATGATGGTCTTGAAGCTGAAAAATTCCTGGTACGACGGCAGGCGGTCGCGAAACGTCTGGAAGTGGGTCAGGACCAGGAAGACCGCCCCGAGCATGACGCCGACCGAGAACAGGAAAAACCACAGCGTGAATAGCCAGCGGAAATACGGCAGCATCCGCGTGAGCAGTTTTTCCGGGTCGAAGATGGGAATCTTGATGTACAGGATGTTGGTCAGGGCTTGGAGGATTTCGGTGCGCCGGCGCTTCTTACGGCGGTCGAAGAGCTGCTTGCCGGCCTGGGCCGACTCGTTCTGGGCCAGGCCGGCGTTCAACAGCTGCTGGCCGAACTGCTCCAGGTCTTCGAGCGTGAGCCGATCCGGGCGGAAGCGTTGTTCGAATTCTTTCTGGGCCTGGTCGAGCGTGTGCCCGCCGTCCATGAGGCGGATGATGTAATGCTCCTGTTCCTTGAAGCGGTAATAGCGCAGGCTGACCGGGTCCTTGACGACGTAGTAAGTCCGGCCCTCGTATTTCTGCGGGGCAATGATCAGGTCGGCGCGGATGCGCAGCCGGACCTGCTTGCGACGTTCCAGATCAGTGGCGGGGGTATCGGTCATGCTAAAATTGAATCTCTTATAGCAGTCAGCAGTCAGTAGTCAGCGACAGCTACTAATGCTAATCCGCCGTCTGTTAAGCAGTCAGCGACTTCTGACCACTGATTGCTGATTGCTGACTGCCAGGCCAACTACCTCCCAGCCTCGTTGAGCAGCGTCTCCAGACGTTGACTCAACTCCGGCGGCAAATTGGCCAAAAGATCGCGACCGATCAAATTCACCTCGATCATATCGCGCAAATGAACGCGGTCTTGATCGCGGTTGGCCTGCAGCTTCATGAGGACCAAAGCGGGCAACGAAACCACCTGCCGGCCCGGTTCCAGGGCGAGCCGCTGCTCGATGGAGGGAGCAGGCAACAGGTTTTCCGGCCGGACTTTTTCCCCAGCCCAGACCAGGTGAACGGCATGCCGCGGATTGGGATCGGACCGTTCCAGGAACATGCCCACACCCAAGGTTTCAAAGTAATCGAATTCGGCGGGCCGCGCCGCGGATCGAGCACGGGGCAAATCTTCGCGGCGAAGCAAGATATCGACATCTTTCGTCGTGCGGACAGCGGCCGGATCCTTACTGGCGACCCATAAGGCCACGGCCTGGCCTCCCACCAGGGCGTAAGGAACCCCCGCCTGTTCCAGGGCGCCGACCATCCGCTGCAGGCGTTCAGTCACCTTGTCGAGGGCCATGACATACTTTTCCCAGAGACCGGGGGAGGAAATAGTGGCCGATGTTTTTTCGTATTCCAAGTCTGGCGTTTTTCGAGGCGGCCCAGGCCGAACTTTTCCCATAGATGCCCCCCCCTTGGGTTTGACGGAATCGATTACCGGAGATTCTTCAAGTCCCAAATACAGACCATGCCCTCGCTTCCGGCGCTGGCCAGGGTGGAGCCGTCGGGTGTTGCCGAAAGGGAATTAATCTTGAAACCCAGCGGTTGACCGCTGTGCTTATGGCCGATTAGTTTAAAATTCGTTTCGCCACTTTCAATATTCGTGAGAAAGAGATTTGGTTCGGTTTCTGAATCGGATTGGTATACAAGGGTCTTGAAATCCTGCAGGAACAATAATCTGGGCGAGCGCCAGGAAACACGTTCTTTCGGGATTTGGCGAATTAGCTTGGCAGTGGCAATTTCCCAAACTTTGATCCCGCGGTCCTGTTCACTGGCAGCAACCAAATTTCCATCGCCTGAAACGGTTAAGCCCACAATGATCCCTTGGCTTTTATAAAATTCCTTGACGGGCTTTTGCTGGGTCAAATCCCAAATGGTAATGGTGCCATCATATCTCGCCTGGGCCCCGAAATGATTTTCCGCGACGACAATATTATTCTCCCCTGAAAAGAACTCTGATACACCACTGACCATTCGGGATTCTTGAGTGTTGAATTCGAACATTTTTTTTCCGGTATCAACATCTAAGCCCCGAACCCAGGTATGATACCATCCAACGATCATTTTCTCGTCCGGGGAGAACCGCAGGCCTCCATCTACAAAACCCTCAGGTTGGCCTTCCTTAAACAGGCGTAATTGTTGGCCAGTAAAGGTGTCAACTATTTGATACCCCCAGAACGATGCATAAACGGCTTTTTTTCCGTCTTTAGTGATGGCTACCCCGGAATAGCTACGGTCACGAAGGTCAAATTGATGAATTTTCCGCTTCTGTTCCATGTTCCAGATCTGAATCTCAGCGCCCATTGCTCCCCATCCCTTCACGATTAATGTCTTCCCGTTGGAAGATATAGCGACCTCGCGTGCCCCCTCAGAAAAATCACAATTTAAAATGAAGCGCGGATGAACAATTTTGGGTTCCTTTTTTGCACTTTTTTTTGGTTCCGGAACTTTGTTTTCAGAACAGCCTTGAAGAATTGGGAAGAAAACCAACCCGCCCAATAGCAATAGAATACCCCTGCCGGAAAAAACGATCATTTTCCGGCTTCTTCGGCAGACCACCGGGTCAAACCCAAGTGCGTTTTCCATTCTTTCCCTTGGCAAAAAGACCAGTAACACTTTTTCCGACTGCGGTCGCGGGTGGGTGGTCGACACAGGTTTTGCTCTGGCCGCTCCGACCGCAGGGTCGGTTCGCCCTGGCAAGACCAACTTTCAGTTCCTTGGTGCGGCGTGAATGCTCACACCTTCTCCGAGCGCTTGGCACGCCGAACGGGTATTTTTCTGGCAAGTTTTTTTTCAAACCGGGTCCTGGCTTTCCGAAAATACTTCACGGCTTCCTCTGGGGTCAGGCCTTCAATTTCCTTGACCATTTTTTCGCTCCATTTGTCGATTTCATCTAGGGCCTCGTCGAGAGACTTTTCAGCTGGCATTGAGGACCTCCAAAGGGGTAAGGATAAGACCGCTTCCTCTAATAGCCGTCAGCGATCAGCAGTCAGCGATCAGCTAATCCGCCGTTCTGTTTTCGGCAGTCAGCGATTTCTGACCGCTGACCGCTGATCGCTGACTGCTTTAATCCTCATAAAACACAATCGTCACCGGCCGGCCCGGTATCAGGCGGCCGTCGGGGTAGCCCTCGGTCGGATTGCGTAATTCCACGGCGATGCGGGTTTGCCGCGGGTTGGCGTCCAGGGCGCCGGGGGTATGGACCTGCGGATTGGTCAGGTGCAGGCGGTGGCGGCGAACTTCTTCCTTGGTCGGCACGGGCCAGAGGTAGACGTACCCCCCTTTGCAGCCGGAAACGATGAACGCATCCTTTTCCGCCAGGCCGTGGGAAAAGGCGGCGCAGGTTACCGGCGAGCCGTCCTTGGGCACGTACTGGCGGACCTCGAAGCCGCGGCTTTGGTCGGTCGGCGTCCGCCACAGTTGCAAGCGGCCCTCCGCTGCCCCGGCCGTCAGCAGCAAATTCCCGTCGGGCGAGAACTGGGCCAGCGTCACAAAGGAAACGCCCTGGGGATTTTGCAGGCTGCAAAAATAGCGGCCCTTGTCCACCGACAGGATTTGCAATTCCCCCCCCGCCTTGTCGAACAGCATCCAGCGGCCGTCCTGGCTGACCCCGAGCTGGGCGACGGCGCCGGCCCGGCCTTCCACCTTGCGCTGGAGCTTGGCCCCCTTCTGGTGCAAGGCCCACACACGCAGCGTATTGTCGCGGCTGGCCGAGATTAACTGGCCCTGGTCGGTGAAATGCAAGGCGGTGATGTCCCCCTGATGCCCCTGGTCCACGCCGTGGCCCGCGTCAAAGGGGTATTCCGGCGCGCGCGACTTTTCCTCACCCCCGAACTTCGCGGTGCTCCACAGCAAGATCAGGTGATACGCGTCGCCGCTGGCGAAAAACTGCCCGTCCGGACTAAACGCCAGTGCCTTGACTTCGTCGCGATGTTCCTTGGCGGTCCGCTTGTTCTCCTCCGGGTTTTTGTCATCCAGGTTCCACAGGTAGAGGGTGCCGTCGGCGCAGCCGGCCAGGACCCAGTTGGTTTTGCAGTCCCGCGGGCTGCAAGCGACCGCCCGCACCGGACTGTGGGTGACGAACTGGAATTCCGGAACCGATTTCCCCTTGTTCCAGATCAGCACGGTCTTGTCGTCGCTGGCGGACACGATGCGGCCATCACGGGTGACGGCCACGCCGGTGATCTCGCCGCTGTGGGCGTCCAGCTTGCGGAAAAACCGCTCCTCGTGCGTCGGCTCGATAACCGCCCGCCTGGCCTTTTTCACCCCCGCCAGGTAGTGGATGTCCAGCAGGCCCTCGGCCAGCAAATAATCGGCGTTGTGCAGCTGGAGGACCGGCTCGGACGGCTTGACCGTGTCGCCGGTGTTCTTGTTGGTCAGTTTGATCTTGCTGTAGGGCAGGCGAATCTTGTTGCGAATTTCATGCTGCTTGACCACGAACTCGGCCACGGACACTTCCGTCTGGGCTAGCTTCACCGCCTGTTCTTTGCTGACCGATTCGAAATAATATTTTTGCCTTGTCAAGACAGACACCCTGTATTCCTCTAAACCAATGGCCTTTTTGTTAAACAGGTCCAGGGCGTTCACCTCGCGGGCCAGGCCTTCCTTGTAGATGGCTTCCGCCGCCTGGTGGTCCGCCACGGCGGCAAAGTAGCGGTTCTTTTTCATGGCCAAATCAAGAAGGGCCTTGGCCGGGTTCACCATCGCCACAATCTGACCCTGGGCCACCTTGGCCCCTTCCTGCAGCCGGCGATAGACCTTGTGGATCTGGCGATCCCCCATGTCGATGGTGGCGATGCGGAACGGGTCGGTCATGAAGGGGGCGATGCCGGTGACGGCGATGATTTCCTCAGGAATCTCCTCGCCGATGAACAGCAGGGAGCCCTCCACCTCGGGGGACAGCTCCACCTTGTCCATGACGCCGAGCTGGCCGGCTATCACCACCGGGTCGCGGCGCAGGTCCTCCTTCAGGTCGTCGGCCGGCACCAGCGTATTGGCTTGCACCTTGGCCGGATCATAAAGGACCGGCCCGAGTTCCACCTTGGCCGTGGGCTTGATTTTTTTGCCGTTGCTGGGCTGCGGTCTGTCCGTATCGGCCTGCACGGGCCAGAGCTCGAAATACCAGGCCGCCACACCGCACAGGGCCAAACCGAGTATCAAGGTTAGAAAGAAACGCCCCATGGTTTACCTCCTGGAAGGACCTTTCAAGCCCGCACCGTTTAGCGGGAAGCCGAAGGCGACCGGGTGTCGAGCGGTCGCCTTCGGCTCCCCGCTAAACAACCCCGGCACACAGAGCGACGCCTGCGGGTCCTTTTCAGAAAAAGAACACAATTTTCTCGTAAATGAACTCCCACACGCCGTAGAACAGGGAATAACCCATGGCGTGGTTGCCGCAGCGGACGCGGGTGTGGACTTCCACCCCGGTCCACAGCAGGGGGACCGGCACCTGGTCCCCGTCGGCAATGTCGTACACCTTTTCCCCGGTCTGGGGGTCGAGCAGGACTTTCCCGCTCTTCGGGTCAACCTTGGGGCCGATCCGCACGCGGGCAAAGACAACCGGCTCGGGCTCATTATTGTCGTTGCGATTGGGATTGGCTTCCTTGGCGATCTTGGTGATATGCAGCTTGCCCCGGAAGGTTTGCGTGGGCGCGCTGGTCACCAGCAAATCGACGTCCAGCTCGCCGTCGGTATCGGCGTAGCCGTAGGCCTTCAGGACCTGGCCGATGTGTTTTTGCGGGATTTTCAGCTCGATTTCCCAATCTTCGAGGTGGGGCGAATCGGCGTTGCCGATGCGCAGTAACGGTTCATTGGGCTTGACCAATTTGTTGAGCAGGGCCTCGCGGAAGTCGGCGGTCAGAATGACGCCGTTGCGCGGGGCGCGGACCCAGAATTCGCCGGGCCGTTCGCGAATGGCGTTGTTGCGCTGCACCAAGTCGTCCAGGAGGCGGGCCTTGGCGTCGCGATTGATGCGGGTTTTTTCCACCAGCATCTTGGTCTCCACATCCTGCGGGTTGGCGTTGGCGTGGAGGAAAGTATTGTCATTTTTGATTTCCAGGTTCAGCTTCTGAATTTGCTCCTGCAGCTGGGGATTGAAGAGCCGGAAGAGTTCCTGATTTTTGACTACTTTCTCGCGCGGCTTGAGGTTTTCCTTGATCTCGAGAATCTGCCCCTCGATCGGCGCGTACACCCAGGTCCGGTCGATGGGCAAGAGCTGCCCCTTGGCGTCCATTTTCAAGGGATAGGGAATGAAAACCATGCAGGCGATGAAGATGACCAGTCCCAGGGCGACCATGGTCCAAATGAATTTGGCCTTGCCGCCAAGGCCTTCCTGGAGATGGGCCAGCGGCAGCCACAACAGGCGCAAGGGAATGCGTTTGTATTCGCCGGCGTTGTACAGGGCCGAGGTGGCGTGCCGGCCGATTATGTCCAGGCGGCCCACCATCTGCTCCGGGGCGGCGGCCGGCTCGAAGCACTCCATCATCAAGGCCGAGCGGCCCGGTTTTCTCTTGTCCGTCTCGCGGTCGTCGCGCAGCGGCAGCACCACCAGCAGCTTGCTGTTGCTCTCGGCCAGGTAGCCGTCGAGGGCCTTAATCACCGCCGGCGGCAGGCCCTCGTCCTTGGTGCCGCTGTAAACCAGCTTTTCCCCCCAGGCCAGGACGGCATCGAACAAGAGGCGCATGAGCTGTACGAGGTTCGAGCGTTTCTCGACGACGTCGGCGCCGCTGATGGCCAGGACCTGGGCACCCGCCCCCTGGCGCAGGGCCACGCTGACCCGGTCGGCCTGGCAGATGCGCCGGCCTTCGTTGACGATCAAGTAGCTGACCTCGGTCGGGTTCAGGCTGGCGTGAATCTGCCGGGCGAAAGTTTCGAGCTGGGTCCAGACCTGCTGCTGGCCGACCATGGTGCGGAGTTGATGGTTGCGGGTGTAGGCGGAGGCCAGGCCGGCCATGCGGACCATGAATTGCAAAAAGCCGCGCTGGGCGTCGGGTCCGCGATTGGGTTCCTGCCAGATTTCCACCAGGCCGGCCACCTGTTTGTCCACCAGGATAGGCGCCAGGAGAATAACGTAGTCGGTGGGATTGCCGGCCGGCGTGCCGCCGCCCTCGGGCGTGCCCAGGCTGCTGTTGGGCATGATCAGGCCGGGCTGGCCTTTCATGGCCGCCTGGCGCAGCAGCTCGTCGTGCATCTGCCGGCTGTTGTCGGCGCGGTCCAGGCCCACCTGGCGCATGTTGATCTGGTATTGCAGTTGCAAGTTGCCCTGGGGCGTGCGCAGCCAGACGGCGCCGGCCGGCCCCGCCAGGGCCTGCAACAGCCGCTGCAAGAATTCGCCGTAGTATTCCGGCGGCGACAGCTCGGTCTCCGACAGATGGGCGATTTCCTCCGCCAGCCGATTAATCTGGCGGCGCGCGTGCTCGATCTGGCTTTGATCCACTTGCGGTTCGGGAACGGAACTCACGGTCAACCTCGCCGGGAAGAAAAGATAGGAAAAAATACTATCTCAAATGTAATCCCTGGAGCCGTTTGGTACAAGGACTATGTGACGGGGACCCAGCGAAAAATCCTCGTTTGAGGATGGCGTGCGGCTGGTGTGGCGGAATTGGAAAGCGGGTAAATTGAAGTCCGAGCCGGAAGCGTGAGCGACGGGAGCAGCCCAGCCGTCGCTCACGCTTCGTCGGCCTCGCGCCCGAAGCGTTCGGAATTCCTTGAAAAAAGCCGCTCGACAAACGGCTTCACCTTTTTCAGTTCGCCTTGCGCAAGACCTGTCCGGGCACGTGAATATTCCGGGCCAGGCGCAGGAACCCGATCAACCGGATCATCCAGTAGGTGACGTCAATTTCCCACCAGCGCAGACCGTGGCGGGCGGATCGTTGATGGGCGTGATGGTTATTGTGCCAGCCTTCGCCGAATGTCAGCAAGGCAACCCACCACAGGTTGGTGGAACGGTCATTGGTTTTGTGGCTGCGATAGCCCCAGGTGTGAGTGGCGCTGTTGACCAGCCAGGTCAGGTGCTGCACCAAGATGGTGCGGACGCACAGGCCCCAGATCAGCCAGGACAGGCCAAGGCCGAGCCACCATTGACCCACCAGCAACAGTAGGCCCGCCAGCACCACGGGTAAAAGGAGCTGGTTGCGATCGAGGAAACGGTGCACGGGATCTTGGGCCAGGTCCTTGACGTAGCGCAAGCGCTCGACGGAATCATCCAGAATGGGATCGTAGCGCATCCACCAGAGCCAGTGGGCCCACCACCAGCCGTCCTGCGGACTGTGGGGATCGCCCTTTTCATCGCTGTGAGCATGATGGGCGCGATGGGTGGCGATCCATTGCAGGGGCCCGCCCTGGTTGGCCAGGGAGCCCAGGGCGGTCAAGAAATACTCGACCGGCCGCGACGTCTGGTAACTGCGGTGGGTGAGCAGGCGATGATAGCCCATGGTAATGCCCAGGCCCGTGAGCAAGTACAGGCCCAGACAAATGAACAAGCCGGACCAGGAGAAAGTAAACGGGGCCAGGAAAGCGCCCACGTGCAAGAGGCCGATCCAGAACAGGGAAGGCCAATTCAGACGAACTTTGGGGGCGGTGTTCCGGGCCGGTTTCCGGCGCACTTTGCCGCCGGCTCCAGGAGCCGGTTTCACGGCAGTGGCAGATGGTTTCATGGCAATTGATCCGCAAGGAGGGGGATGATCCCCAGGAGAGTCGCGACACCGGTTTACCACGGATCGGGCGGGTTCCGCGAAGGGCGAACAAGGTCCGACGCGCCCTGACCGGTCGGGACGGTCAGGATTGGACGGATCAACGGGCGCGGATTAATAACGACGGCTGCCGCCGAAAGCGGAGCGCGGCCGGCTGCCGCCGCCCGCGCCGGAGCGCTCCTCGCGCGGCCGGGCTTCGTTGACGACCAGCGCCCGGCCTTGAAACTCGGCGCCGTTCAGCTGGGCGATGGCCTGGTCCGCGCCCTCGGACATTTCCACAAAGGCAAATCCTCGCGACCGCCCCGTCTCGCGATCGCTGATAAGCTGCACCCGAGCCACGGTGCCGTGCTGGGAGAAGACTTCTTGCAAATCCTCGGACGAGGTGGTGAAGGGAAGATTGCCGACGTACAGATTCTTACTCATGGTGATCCTTTCCGAGCCGCAAAGGGCCCAGGAAAAAAAACGGTATACACAGACTTCGGAAGACAAGGCTCAGGCCAAGCTCACGGACCGGTTGCGCCGTGGTCCTTCCCGACAGGACCCGCGAACCCTCACAGAGTAAAGCCTGCTGCGGCAACCACGATTTGACGAAACTTGGAAGCTGTGCGAAGGGATACTTGGAACAGGATCACCAAGCGAAGCCAAAAGCGAATGCCCAGTTAACGCTCATTATCTCCACACGAGCAAGCCCACGCCTGCTCGACACCTTTAGTATATACTGCAAATCGGAAAAAAACCAACTGGACTTTCTCCTTTTTAACGGAAGTTAGGTAAATGAAGAGATTTCGGGGAATCTCCGAGTATGAATTTTGGGCAAGAGGAACTGGCGAAAAACGGGCTTTACTCCTTGACCGGGGCTGAAGGGGTTTTCCGAAGGCTTCACCTCTTCCGCGAGGGCGATCAGGTCGCGCAGCTTCAACCCCAAAAAACGCGGGGAATCAGGGCGCAAAGATCGGGCGGTTTTCGCCAATAATTGCAGGGCACGAGCGGCGTGGCTGCGCACCCCGTCAGGCCGGCCTTGCCGCACCTTGACTCCGGCCGCCGCCAGGTGGATTAATCCTTTCAAAAAGTCGGCGAGCCGCCCGGCTCGGCCGGCCGCATGCCACAGGCCCTCCCAGGCCTCGTGCGCCTCCCAGTAATAGCCGTGGTTGAAAAGGTCCAGACCATATAAGTAGGTCGGCGATTGGTTCCAGTTGGCCGGATCCAGCGGCGCGGGGTTTTCTCTGGCTTTGCCATAACTGTGGCCGGCCGGATCGGACTGCGGGTGCGGACCCAGACCGGGAACGTAGGTGTAGGGCGGCAAGGGCAGCTCAGGCGCCAGACGCGGGGGGAATGACATGAACGGGGTTTTCCTCGATCAGCTTCATCCACACGGGGGGTCCCTCCGGCGGAGAACACCGACATTGCCGGTGCACGACCTTTCCGGTAGTCCATTCCCGCCGCTGGCAGACGGGACATTCCCACCAGCGGCGGATCACGAATTTGCTGCGTCCGTTGGGACCTTTCATAAAGTAATTGTATCAGGTGCCTGACTTAACCCACAATTTATTGCTTCTGACAAAAGTATGTCCGGTCTTCAGATTGTAGCCGCAGGCTTCAGCCTGCGTTTTTCGGCCCCGACGCAGGCTGAAGCCTGCGGCTACCGGACATTACTTTGGTCAGACGCCATAGCTGGCGAGCTAGGCACAGATTCTCTTGCTGTTTGCCGGGAAATCGACCAGAATGGGTCAGCCCAGGGAGTGCGCATCCCCGTAATCACGGTCTTGGCGACCGATCCAGGGTGTATGGAATGGAAAAGCCTTAACCGGCGCCACTTAAGGAGTACCTGGCATGAGCCAATCGTTCGACATGCGTTTGATCCAGTGCGGAGGGCGGCTGCGGCGAACCCCCTACTTCGAGGCCACGCAACGCTACGGCGCCAAGGCCTACACCGTGTACAATCACATGTTCTTCCCTATTCGCTTCGACGAATTGGTGAACGAATACAACCACCTGCTCAACCACGTCACGGTCTGGGACGTGAGTGTGGAACGGCAGGTCGAGATCACCGGTCCGGACGCCGCCGCCTTCACCGACCTGCTGACGCCACGCGACCTGACCCAGTGCGCGGTCGGGCAAGGCAAGTATGTTATCATCACCGCGGACGACGGCGGCATCATCAACGATCCGGTTCTCTTGCGCCTGGGCAAGAACCACTTCTGGCTGGCCCTCGCCGATAGCGACGTGCTGCTCTGGGCCCGCGGCGTGGCGTACAACTCCGGCATGAAGGTCAAGATCACCGAGCCCGACGTTTCCCCCATCCAGATCCAGGGACCCAAATCGAAGGACGTCGTCAAGGCTCTCTTCGGGGACAAGGTCCTGAAATTGAAATACTACTTCTTTCTGGAAACCAACCTGGACGACATTCCCGTGGTCGTGACCCGGACCGGCTGGTCCGCCGAGGTGGGTTACGAGATTTACCTGCGCGACGGCAGCAAGGGCGTGAAGCTGTGGGACCGGGTGATGGACGCCGGCAAACCGCACAACATCCGGCCCACCGGCCCGTCCGACATTCGCCGGGTCGAGGCGGGCATCCTGAACTGGGGGGCCGACATGACCCTGGACAACAATCCCTACGAGGTCGGCCTGGCCTGGCTGGTGGACGACGACAAGAAAGCGGATTACATCGGCAAGACCGCCTTGCAGAAGATCAAGACCGCCGGGGTGAAGCAAAAACTCGTCGGCGTGGAAATCGCCGGCAATCCGGTCGATTTCAACATGACCAGGTGGCCCGTCCGCAAGGACGGCCAGGGCATCGGCCGCGTCACGTCCGCCCTGCATTCGCCCCGCCTGAAGAAGAATATCGGTTACGCCATGGTGCCGATCGCGCACGCCGAACTGGGGACTCAACTCAAGGTTGATGTGCCGGACGTGGGTGAGCGGTCGGCCACGGTGGTGAAAAAGCCGTTCATCGACCCGACGAAGGAAATACCCAAATCGTAGAAGATTTGTTTAGCGGGGAGCCGCAGGCGACCGCCTTACTGGGAACTCGCGGTCGCCTGCGGCTCCCCGCTAAACCGTTTTTCGCACCAGCGGCTGGTACATCTCCGGCCGGCGATGCGCCGTGCGGTGCAGCTCGTATTTGCCCGGAATCTTGACGATCTGCTTGTTGCGCGGCTTCTCCGGATCGAGGTCGGCGTACAGGATTGCCGGCTGGTCGTCGTGGCTGACCGCCAGGAATTCCCCGTTGCAATCGATGATGCGGCTCTGGCCGATGAAGCGGAAGCCGCGCTCCTCGCCGATGCGGTTGACGGCGGCATAGTAGATGTGGTTTTCCAGGGCGCGGGCCTGGACCAGGTATTGCACGGTGGTGGCGGCGCCGGTCGGCCAGTTCGTCGGCAGCACGACCAGGTCGGCGCCCAAGAGCATGAGGACGCGGGCGGCTTCGGGAAAGCTGCCGTCGTAACAAATGGTCATGCCGAGGCGCAGGCCTCCCAGGTCATGCACGGCGAACGGGAGGTCTCCCGGCGTGGTGAAGCGATCGACGCCGAGAAAGGGCAGATGGATTTTGCGATAGCCGGCGGCGAAACCGCTTGGGCCAATGAGGGCGCAGGCATTGAAGAGCTGTCCGTGAGCCGCAACCGCTTCGAGCAGGCCCACCACGGCCCAGACGCCAAGCTGCCGGCACTCCGCCGCCAGCATTTGCGTGCTCGGGCCGGGCAGCGGCTCGGCATGGGGCCAGGCTTCTTCCTTACTGTCGTAGCAGTAGCCGGTCAGGGCGCATTCGGGAAACACAATCAGGCGGGCTCCCTGTCCCGCGGCCTCGCGCAGCTTGGTGCGGATTTGATTCAGGTTATGGGGTTTGTCGGCCAGGCGGCAATCCAGCTGCACGGCCGCGATTTTCCAGGTCGCCATGGCATCTCCTTCGGGCTGGTCCCATTATACGCGCCGGTTTACGTTTAGCGTTCGCTTCATCCTTGCCAATGCGCGTATCCCCTGGCAACGACCGTGCCTACGCTAAACGTAAACAAGCCACAACCTATTTGAACTTGTCTTGCACCTGGAAAATGTGATAGCACTTCTTTGCGGAAAGGAATCAGATGCCTGCACTGAATCGTCTCCGGAAAGAACAGGCATTTCACGAACGCCAGGCCCGCGCGCGCGCCGCCTGGTTTGCCGGCCATCCCGAAACCTATCATTTTTCGGACGAGGCCTATCTGGATCACGAAACGTGGATTCGGCCGGCCCTGGCCCAGCTTGGAGAAGTTCAGGGACTGCCGGTGCTGGATTTCGGCTGCGGCCACGGCATGGCGGCGGTGGTGCTGGCCCGCCGCGGCGCCCGCGTCACCGGCTTCGATTTATCGGCGGGCTATGTGGCCGAGGCCCGGCGCCGCGCCGCCGCCAATGGCGTAACCGTCGATTTCGTCCAGGCCGACGGCGCGCGGTTGCCGTTCGCCGACGGCGCCTTCGCCCGCATCTGGGGCAACGCCATCTTGCACCATCTCGATCTGCGGCAAGCGGGGCCGGAACTGCGCCGGGTGCTTGAGCCCGGCGGCGTGGCGGTGTTCTGCGAGCCGTGGGGCGAAAACCCGTTCTTCACCTGGGCCAGACGGCACCTCGGCAAGAAGCACACTCCGGACGAACAGCCGTTGCGGCACAAGGATATCCGCTATCTGCGAACCTTATTTTCTTCGGTGGAAATGCGCGGCCACCAACTGCTGGCCATAACGAAGCGGTTTTTTTCCAGGCGTTGGGCTGCTGGGCTCGATTGGTGTGACCAGCACCTGTTAGCCCGCATCCCCCGGCTGCACCGGTTTTGCCGCTATGTTGTTCTAGTTGCCAGGCGCTAGTCGTTTGGGAACTCTAAAAGGGACTTTGGTTCTCCCTGATATCCGTGATAACCTCGTCGACTTCGTCCGCGCCTGGGCCGACAAGACCGAGATCCCGGCTCGCCGCTTTCTCGGCTGGATCGGGCCTGGGCGCCAGCAAGTTCCACGACTGGCGAAAACGCTTCGGCAAATCAACGAGCACAACACCTGGGTGCCACGCGACCACTGGCTTACCAGCGACGAACGACACAAGATCATCGCCTTCGCCGCCGACCATCCGTTCGAAGGCTATCGCCGCCAGACCTTCATGATGCTCGACCAGGACGTCGTCGCTGCCAGCCCCACCAGCGTCTGGCGCGTCCTGCACCAGGCCGGCCTCCTGGCCAAGGTCAACGGCAAACCTTCCAAGAAAGGCACCGGCTTCATCCAGCCCGTCAAACCGCATCAGCCCTGGCACGTCGATGTCAGCTACCTCAACATCGCCGGCACTTTTTACTTTCTGTGCTCCATCCTCGACGGCTACAGCCGCTTCCTCGTCCACTGGGAAATTCTTACGTGACGCATGATGTCCTCAATTTGTTCCGCTTGACCAAGGGAACAACCTGTTGCGTCCATGATTGTCTGCGTGTAGGCGGTCTCCATGTGAATCCTCCTTTGTTCCTCGAAAGGAATTTGCCGTGACCAGAAATCGACTTCGTGACTCAGGACGGCCTCTCGGCTTCAGCACCGTCGTCTTGCCCCAGGCGGTACTTGATGTCGTAGTTGATGAGGAAGTCCGACTCCTCGTCCGTGAAACCGTAGTGCTTGGCCAGCACGTGGTCGATGAGAAGCGGCAGCCACGGTCACCGCAGCCCCAGCTCGCGCTTGACCGCGGCCAGCGGGATCGATTTTTTGCCTTCCGCGCGTTTGCCTTTGCGAAGCTCCAGAAGGTCTTCGGCATCCGCTGGGCCGAAACTCTGGTCGCCCAGGGGTGACGGACTCGCCTTGAAGGTGGGAACGGTTACCAAGATTCCCTGCAAAATTGAGCGGAGGATTATTGCTTGAACAAATCGACGTGCACAAAGATCGGCAAGGACCAGCCGATCTGCGGGTCGCGCTCCAGGACGCGCAGCTCCACGGCGTTGTCTCCGGCTTTGAGCCAAGCGGCCGGCACGTCCAATCGTATGCCCCAAATCCAGTAGTCGCGTGGGTTGTTGTCCCGGAAAATAAAGTTCCACTTCGGCACCTGGCGGCCGTTGAGGCGGATGTCGTAGCGATCAGTCTCCCAGGGTTGGGCGGCGTATAGTGAAGCCCACTTGTAGCCGGGCGCGTTGGTTTGCGGCGTGCGCAATTCCAGCCGGACCGCCTTGACCTTGGCGAGGGAGTTGGCTGCGTCAACGTGCACCGCAGCTTTGACCCATTGCTGTCGCGCCAACTCTATCGGCAGCGACGAACACCGGCTGTCCAGGCGCTTCCACGGCCCCTCCTCGGCGGCAAAGCGCGTGTCGCGCTCGACGGCGACGCCGCCGGTCCGGGCGAACGGCTGCGCGGCGGGCGGCCGCGATCCCTGGTATCGGACCAGCGTCTCCACGCTGGAGATGGTCACCGGGCGGGCGCCGGTGACGGTGACCCGCAGCGTGTTAGATCCGGACTTGATGCGGGAATCCACCACCGCCTCCCAGACCCCGCCTTTCCCTTTCACCAGCGCGGCCGGGATGGCCTGGTCGTTGAGCGCCAGTTCGAGACCGGCCTGGGCATCGCTGATCACCCGCAGTGTGACATCCTTGAGGGACTGCCGCTGGAGGGCGGCCGGCAGGTCATCGGCAATATCCAGGGTGAAGTTCTTGGCGTTCCCCGCGCCAATGAGGGCCGGGACTTGCATGGGCGGGCGGCGCGGATAAGCGTGATACCCGCCACACGGGCCCCCTCCCATGAGGGCGTAGTGCTTGTCCTGGTCCGCCAGCAGCTTGGGGTTGGGTACCTCGGTCAGGATTTGCCGGCCCAGCGGGTTGTAGGGCAGGCCGAAACTCCAGAAATTGTAAAAGTACAGGCCGTCGGCCCCGTCGCGGAAATAGCGGGCCGCTCCCGCGCGGAAGGTTTCGATCGTGTCGCCGTGCTCGAAGCCCGCGTAGAACTTGACCGCGCTGCCTTTGACGAGTTCCGCCCATTCTGCCACCGGCAGTTCCTGCTCGAAAGCGATGAAACTCTTGGCCACCAGCAAATCGATCAGTCCCCGCTTGATCCAGGTACGCACGTCCAGGCCAACGAGTTCGCAGTCAGCGATGGTCCGGGGCACAGTCACCAGGAGCCGCAGCCGTTTACCCTTGGCCCGGCCGACGTCAGACATCATCCGGCGCACGTCGCCGACCAACTCGGTCATGAAGCGCGCGTCCTGGCGGGGCGCGTTGAAAAACTGCGGCGTCCGGAGGAAATCCAGCTCGAAGCCGTCGATGGCGTAGTTGCGGCAGACCTCTTCGATCTGGGCCAGGCGGAACTTGCGGACTGCCGGCTTGGCGTAATCGTACCTCAGATCGCCGATCCGCGCATCTTGGTGGGTTTTCCAGAACTGGCTGAGGCGGGCGAAACCGTGTACGTCGTTCATCCGCAACGAGGCGAAAAACTCCAGGCCCTTCTCGTGTGCCCGCTTCACAAAGTGCCGCAAGGGATCGATCTTTTGCTGGCGCAGGGACTGGCACACGGAAACGTGGCGATACAGCGAGGGGATGAGGTGCGGGCCTTTCACATCGGCGATATGCGTGGCGACTTTGCTGTCGTGCCAAACGATATGGCCCTCGTGCAGGGCGACACACAGGGTGGTCACCGCGGTTCCTGCCACCTTGTCGGCCATCAGGTTGAGGTCCGAGGTTGTCACCGGCGGCCTAAAGAAGGAAAACATCCCGCTGCCGTCGTCGTTGACGATGACCCGGCGAGTCCGGTCCGCCGTTTTGTCCGCCGGCTTGCCCGCTTCCGTCCCTCCACTGCCGCCCGCCACGAGCAGGGCTGTTATTGCCGTCACGAACCAAGGTCCCCTGGACTTTTCCACGATGTCCCCAAAAAAAGACTCTACGCTTCTTCCGGGACCTTGCCCGGAAGAAATGGCCCCTTTCGGGGCAGGTGA
>CAZFGM010000051.1:0-18817 GCA_964518515.1 uncultured Alcaligenaceae bacterium
ATAAAAGCGCCGCTGTCAAATCGTTTTCCGTGGCCGGCCCAGGCACGCGGTGGGCGTGGCAACCCGGCGACTTACGTCGCTCGGCTCGCCGGTCGATCGATATTTGCAGAAACACTAGGTTGCTTTAGCCGCATTGGGGGCGGGTTTTTGGCCGGGCAGATAGGTCAACCAGTGGGATAATCCGCCCACGAAGAGAAGGGCGCTGAGAAGAATGGACAAGCCCCATCCGGCGATCCAGACGTGCCAGCGCATGGCGGGCAGGCGCTGGAAAACCAGGCCCCACAAGCGAAAAGGCAAAAAGACGTCCTTGGTGCCGATCTTTTCATCCTCGGGGGCAAGGTACATGACGGCCCAGAATTGGGCCGACAGGACCAGAAGCAAACCGATGGCCATTTGCAAGGTACACCACAAGGCCCGCGCGAAGGATTGGGGCGCCAGCGCTAGTCCAGGCAGAAGCGACGCCGCCGCGAACAGAGCCATGCCCAAAAGCAACAGCCAGAACCAGTTGGGTAGGCCCGCGGCCAGGCTTACGACAGCGCCTGCCCCCTCGGCGAACTTTTGCGCCGGTGCCGGAGGTTTCGCCGTGACCGGATTGGCCTTGGCTTCGTCCAGCGACCGGCAATAACCGCACTTTTGGCACCATCCCAGGCCTTGCGGATCGACGAGGGGCCCCTGGCACCGCGGACAAGAAGGACTGGGAAGGCCATGCAATTCCTGACTACCTGCTGCCAGCAGCTTGTTGCTACCTGGTTCCATAGTTTCTACCCAGTCTCCGCAAGATGCCCGCACGGCGCGGAGAAGTTTTTGGTTTCAAGCTGCTTGAGTGTAGTCCTCACGCTCCGCGTGAGGATTCTCGTCACGCGGAGCGTGACGACTACACTGCGGCTTGGCCGCTTTGGGGTGTTACCCGAAGAGAAGCAAGACGCTCCACGGCGGCGTTTTGACGAAGCGGCAGCCGATTTCATATTCCGACTGCAGGGCTCGGCAGCTGCGCACCTCAATCTCTAACCAATAGGTGCATTCGGGAGCATGGACCGGCCGGATCCGTAACAGGGTGCCGGGCTGGATCTCCCGATCCACCCCAAGGCACAGGCCGCCCACCGAGCGGTCCAGGACCCAGCCGCGCCAGGGAGCGGATTCTTCCTGGAGGGAAGTCAACAACACTTCGACCGGATTGCCGCCGCGGCGTAAAGCGCGGCGCTGTTCCGTGGCGCTTCCCTGCGTGAAGGGATCGCCCACCGGCATGTCGGGTTTGGGTTTGCCGGGCGGCGGACCGTTGGGCCGGCGTCGTGGGCTCAGGAATTTGAGGGCCAGCAGAGAGACCCCGCCCACCGCCATGCCCACCAGCAGCGTCAGCCACAATTCCCAGTAAGGAAAATTCAAGCCGAAAAATTTACTGGACCACACGGCGGAACCTTTCAAAGCGACTTTCCTTCGCAATGCATCCGCCCAAACCTAGCATGTGTAAAGGGCCAGAGCAAATGGCCCCTCCCGCAAAAAGATTGGCGTAAAGAACTGACAAACAATGAGTTCGGCAAAAGGGCCAAAAAACCACGAAATAACACCAATAACTTGGTGGTAATCCGTGGTTTGGGGAATTTCTGTGTCGCAAGAATAATGGACGAAAAGCGGCTTGCCAGCCTGGGCCCTACAACTTCGCTCCGAAAGTCGTCCGCATGGTGTCGGCGTCGAAGCCTTCGGGCACCGCACCCCGGGCCGCATATTGGTACAGGGCGCCGACAAAGATTCCTTGCAGGGCGGCGCCCACGGCGCTTTCCAAAAGCAAGTACAAAATGCCCGCCAGGATCAGGCCTACCCCCACCGCCGTTTGGCCGGCGGCGGCCACAAAAATTCCCAAACCCAAAAGGAGAATGCCGGGCAGGCACAACAAGAACAGCAAAAACCCCAGACCCAACTTGCCCACCAGGGCTTCGCCCCACGTCTGTTTGAGAATGGCGATCGACCTGCCGATGGCGGCGAACGGCCCGAGCTTCTCGACCACCAGCACCGGCACGACAAAGTACGTCATGACCGTCCAGGCCGTGCCGAGGAGGGCGCTGACCCACTGGCCAACCTTTTCATGGGCGTTTTCAATCAATTTGAGAAGAATGCCGACGGTAGCCGACACCAGGGCCCAGGCCAGAATTTGCGGCAAGCGCATGGAGGCGGCCCGCAATCCGTCGCCGAGGGTCGGCGCTTCGCCGTTGAACCGCATCAAGGCGCAGCTTATCAGGGCGGAGTTGAAAAATACGATGACGAAGTAGGTGCAAAAGTAATAGGCGAACGCCACCACGTATAACCAGGCGGGCGCACCGTCATCCAGCCAGCTGTCCCAATTCACTCCCAGAACGACCGGCGCCCAGAAACTCACCAGGAGCACCAGGCAGGCCAGGCCGCTCAGAATGGGGAACACCACGAGTTGTTTGTCCGTGCGCAGCACCCGCCAGCTGCTGCGCGCCAGGGCAAAACTATTGGCAATGCGCTCAAACATGGAAACCTCCGACCTGTAGTTGAGGACGGGAACTGGTGGTAAAGTGTACCATGGATTGCGGACTTTGCCAGTGCGGATTTGCCAAAGCACGAGGAATCCTGTTGGCCACTGCTTTCAACCCGTTTTTATTTTTTCCAAAGCGGCGACGAACGCCGCACTCCAAGCTCAGCGTTGACGTGGTGCATGATGGCGGAAACACGGCCGTTCGCTGCCCTTTCGCAAATGCTATGGCCAGGCCGAAGGAGACGGGTTGCGGCCGAAACACTAGCCCACTATTCCGCCGCGGCAAAGAGGCAATGAACTTTCTCCCGCGCTAGGTCCAACGGCGGAATAGCGGGCCGTTGAACGAAACCGGGTCCCGCGGCCAGCAACTTCTACCAACCACGTGGGACAGGTTCGTTTGGGGAATTGTATCCGGCAGACGGCAAACTACGCCAGCTAAAAAGATCTTGCCGGTGACGTGCACCAGCCAGAGGCAGGTACGAAACATGGCCAGGAGGTCGAACAACCCCTGCCGAAAACGCCTGGCGCGCTTCCTGGATTTCGGCTGCAAGCCGCTGACGAGCCGCTTGAGCCAGCCGGCGGTGCAAGATGGCGCTCAGCTCCTCCTGCTCATCCTGGGACAAATGATCCGCTGCTTCCAAAACCTCAGCAAACGGCAAAACAGGAGTCATGACAAAATCCCCCTATTCAGATGGCATCTGCCTGTGATCCAATTATCCTGCGGGGTCGATGTGCACGCCAGAACAATGTGTGTTGGTGCTTTATACCTGGCCCGTATCTTGCCCGGTCGAGTATAATCGGCGAGCACCATGAGTTTAGTCAAGCTGATTGGCCTGGATTTCGGCACCACGACCAGCAGCGCAGTCATGGCGTCGGCCCGGCTCACGCGCAATGCCGTCACCGGCCGCATGGACCTCGATCAGGTCCGCGAAATCTTTCGTTCCGAATTGGTCTTCACTCCGATGGAGGAGGATCGCCTCGATGTGGCCCGGTTGGAAGAGTACCTTGAAGGCTGGCTGACTGCGGGCCAGGTGCGGCCCGAAGAGGTGTTCGGCGGCGGCGCCCTGTTGACCGGGCTGGCGGCTCAGAAGGCTAATGCCGCGGTCCTGGTCCATATCATTCGCCAGCGCCTTGGCAATGCCCTGATCGCCACGGCCGACGATCCGTGCCTGGAATCGTGGCTGGCGTTTCAGGGTAGTTGCGGCCGGCTGTCGCGCAGCCATTCCGATTTGGCCATCCTCAATCTCGACGTCGGCGGCGGAACCACCAACCTGGCTTTGGGAAAGGGCGGGGAGGTTTTTCGGACCGGTTGTCTTTTCGTCGGCGCCCGCCACGTGCAAGTGGTTCCCGGAACTTACCGCATCGTGAAAATATCCCCCTATGCCCAGGCACTCTTCGATCACCTTGGCATTCGCAAAGGACCTGGCAATGCTTTGGAGGAAGCGGAGCGCGACGCGGTGCTGGACTTCTACATTGGATTACTGGAAGCCGAAGTGTCCGGTACGGTCCTGCAAGATCCGTTGGCCCGCCTACACCATCAGGTCTGGCTGGGTTCGCCAGAGGGCCTGAGGGACGTGGTTGTGACTTTTTCCGGCGGCGTGGGCGAATTGATCTACGCCCACATGCGGGGCAAGCCCTGGCCGCCGCCCACCTGCTTTGGCGACCTGGGCATCGACCTGGGCCAACGGCTAGTCCGGTCGCCAGTATTGAACCGCCATCTGGCGGCCTGGCAACCGGATGCGGCCGGGCGGGCGACCGTGTACGGCTTGTTGCGGCACACCACGGAGATTTCGGGCAGCACCCTGTTTCTGCCGCGCCCGGAAATCTTGCCGCTGACCGATATGCCTATTCTGGGCACGTTTACCCCCGAGTCGCCTGCCGAGCACATGTGCCAGGTTGTGGAACTGGTCCAGCGCAGTGCTCGCGGCGGCTGTATCCGGCTGCATCTGCCTGGGACGGACGCCGAATCGATTAGCCGGCTCGCTTGTAGCCTTCGCATTGCCCTGGGGGTACAATCCTTTCCGCCCGAGCATCCCCTGGTCCTTCTGGTCCGGGAAAACGTGGGCAAGATTCTGGGCCATTATGTCACCGCTTGGGGCGCTTTCCCTCTGAACCTGGTGGTCATCGACGAGATCGCCGTCCGCAACGCCCACTATGCCCAGATCGGCCGGCTGCGCGACCAGGTGTTGCCGGTTTCCTTCTATGGGCTGCATGAATCAGTTTCTTGCCCGTGAAATTCTATGCCAGCTGCGGAGAAGTTGAGTGTAGTCGTCACGCTCCGCGTGACGAGTCCTCACGCGGAGCGTGACGACTACACTGCGGCTTAGCCGCGTTAGGAGACATGCCGTGCAAAACTTGACCCCCTTGGCCCATATTGCGGTGCCTGAGCCGAAGCCGGATCAAGTATACACCACGCGATGTTTCGACCGGCAATTCTCCTTTACCGGCCTCAAGCAACTTTTGGGGGCGGCGGACTACAGCAAAGCCGGCGACCGCCACGCCGGTCTGGCGGCGGCCAGCGAGACCGCCCGCGAAGCCGCCCGAGCCATCCTGTCCGATTTGACTTTTCAACATCTTTACGACCATCCCCTGGCCGACGACCAGGGCCGGATCGATTCGGTCATGCGCGTCAACTACGAAATTAATCCGGTAACCTTTGGGCAAATTGCCAACATGACCGTGGGCAAGTTAAAAGACCATCTTCTGCGCTCGGTTGGTTCCGAAGTGCAGCGGATCGGCCGGGCGCTGACGGGCGTCATGGCCGCCGCCGTGGCCAAGCTGTGCGATGTGCACGAATTGATCCTGATCGCCCGCAAGATGGCCCATCCCACCAAGGCCCGCACCCTGCTGGGGACTCCCGGCACGCTGTCCAGCCGGCTGCAACCCAATCACCCGACCGATGACCTGCGCGGCATCAGCTTGCTGGTTTACTGGGGCCTGGCCCTGGGTTCCGGAGACGCTCTCCTGGGAATGAATCCCGCCGTCGATAACGTGGAAAACATTTCCACCTTGCTGCGGCATTTGGACAAACTGCGCCGCCACACCGGAGCGCCCACGCAAATCTGCGTGCTGGCTCACATCAAGACCCAGCTCGCCTGCCTGGAGCAGGGCGCTCCGGTGGAGATCCTGTTCCAGAGCCTGGCCGGCACCGAGCGGACCAACCTGCTGGAATTCGACATCACCGTGGACCTGCTCGATCACGGCTACCGCACCATGGCGGAAAAAGGCCCGCTCAAGGATACCGCACGCCAGTTCATGTACTTCGAGACCGGCCAGGGCAGCGAGTTCACCTACGGCAAGCACAACGGCATCGATATGACCACGACCGAAGCCCTGTGTTACGGCCTGGCCCGCCGCTACGACCCGTTCATGGTCAACAACGTCACCGGCTTTATCGGCCCGGAAACCCATCTCGACAGCTTCGAAATGGTCCTCGCCAACCTGCAAGACCACTTCATGGGCAAGCTGCTGGGCCTGCCGATGGGCATGGCCCCGTGTTACACGCTGCACTCGAACATCACGTTGGAAGGCCAGCAGATGGCGACCCAATTGCTTGCCGCCGCCGGCGCCAACTATTACATGGACGTCTGCCTGAACACCGACCGCATGTTGGCCTACTTCGACACCAGCGGACACGACAACCAGAGCTTGCGGGAAATCTACGGCCGGCTGCCGGCGCGGGAGTTTCTCGAATGGGCCCTGGACCGAGGGATATTTGCCCGCGACGAGAGCGGCACGGTGGTTCGCGGACCGCGCTGGGGTGATCCGCGGCAGTTCTGCGACTCGGAGGCGGAGTTTCAGGAACTGCTGGCGGCCACGCCCGACGCCTACGGCTTCGCCAACGCCGGGCCGCGGCCGGCCAACGATGTCTCTCGCCAGGTCAAATTACATCAAAGCATCGGCCGCGAAGCCATCCACGCGGAGCTGCGCATCGAGGAGCTGCAACGGATTACTCCATTCCGCGTCGTCCAGACCGAAGCGGCCAGCAAGGAGGCCCATCTCAACTCGCCCACTCTGGGGGCACGCCTGTCCCCGGAAAGTGCCCGGCGATTGACTCCCGAGCACAACCAGGTGCAGATCGTGGTCTCCGACGGACTGAGCGCCGAAGCGCTACACCACAACCTGCCGGACCTGGCGCCGCCGCTCTTGGACGGCCTGGCTTCCAAGTTCCGTGTCGGCCAGCCGATCCTGGCCCGCTATGGCCGGGTCAAGCTGGCGGAAGCCATTGCCGACAAGCTGCACGCCGATTTGATCGTGTATCTCATCGGCGAACGGCCAGGGGGCGACGCCCTGGCGTCGCGCAGCCTATCCGCTTACCTCGTCTACCGGCTCGGCGATCCGGAAGTGCAGCGCCGCGCCGCCGCCTTCAGCCGCAATCCGGCCATCGCTTTCGAATACACGGTGCTGTCCAACATTTATTCGGGCGGCTTGCCTCCAGCGGAGGCCGCGGGCGTGCTGGTCGAAAAAACCACCGACATCCTTTCCCACCAGGCGGCGGGCAACCGGCTGGAGGCGCTGCTCAAACGCTCGTCGAATCCCCGCAGTTGTTGATCTAGGGGCGAAATCTCTCTGGAACCTTTTCCTGACCTTTAACCTTTGGAGGAAGTCATGGCGAAAAAAGTGAAAGGCACGGATCGGGAACGCTTGCAGGCCCTGATCGAAGAGGCGACCGTCGATTGTTACGATGACGAGGAACAGTTGATGGGCCTTTGCACCATGATCGAGGAAAACGTTGTCTGCCCATTCCGGGCCAAAGTTATCGATGAAGAAGTCGAGGTCATCGGTTTCGAGGGACCCGATCGGGGCCATGGTCTTTTCGCGGTCTGCGACCGCAAAGGTAAAAAGCACCGGGTGGATTTGACTTCGCTGAAATGGCTGGAGCCCCCTCCAAAAGGCTTCGAGTGGATCGAGGCCTACCTGGCGTGGCGGGAATGGAATGGGTGATTGGGCAACAACTCGATCGCCGGCCGCCGAGCTTATTGGGGAGGCCCTACTGGCACTACTTATCTCGGTATGGCGGCGCATTGCTCTGCGGTGTAACATCGTGTGGATTCAGTTCCCAGGCACATGTTCCCGGCAGTAATAGAAATGGCGCGGAAAGACGGGCAGGACTTTCAAAAGCCGGTGCCAGCCCCAGGCCTGGGCCACCGCCGGCGCGCGGCAGAAACTGCATCGGGCCGCCATCCCGTCCGGCAAGAAAATCACTTCGTCCAGGACTTGTTGGGCATGGGCCTCGAGTTGCTCATCGCTGATTCCCCGGCTACGCAATTCCGCTTCGATGATGGCCAGCGCCTCCGGCTCCATGCCGGCCCGATACGCCGTGAGGCGGTTGAGAAGATCTTCCGTGCTCGCCTGGCGAACGTTGATCAGGACTCGCTGCGGATCGAAGGAAAGGGGATCGGGCATGAAAAACTCCAGAATCTTCCCCGGTAGTTTTGGCCCATTTACTTTTGGCCTTTATCACCCACTCGAGGCGGACAGACCAGAGTACCAAGTTAAACTTGGTAGACTATTTCTCATATTGGCCAATTCCAGGCATGGCGAAGTCGACTTTCCATAACCATAACGCAGAATGGTTTTTAGGGTCCTTCCACTCACGCCACGTCTTGTAATCTTGTCGCAAGTGGGCGGGCCGGTGAATCTTTTATAGGCAGGGGTGCCCACTCTGGGAACTGATCGATCGGTATGGGAGGAAGCGGGAAGCGTCTCAATATTCGCCGCGCACAGAATAAAATCATCCTTTCATCCTTTCATCCTTCCCTTCATCCTTTCATCCTTTCAGCACGACGCTTTAGGCTTGCCCAAATTGTCTCCTTTGACTTGACCCCATTCCCTGCCGCGGGACCCGTAAGTTCCTTACCTCTACGGCACAACCCGTACAACCGGCAAATTTTTCCTGGATCAACTAACCCCGACTGCCGATATAGACTGCACCACCTGGGAGGCTGCGCCGCGCGAACCCGTTAAGTAGCCGTCACGCTCCGCGTGACGAGCGCACATCACGCGGAGCGTGATGGCTACACTGCGGAGCCTGACCTGATCCATACACCCACGGGGACACGGTTATGCGCTGGATCGTTGGGGTCTTCGGCCTGGTTGGGTTTCTCGCCTGGGGAGCCGGCTGCAGCAAGCAATGCTTCCTGTCCGAACAAGATTTTTACCAGGCCCACCACCTGCCCCAGCACCTGGAACGCGATGCCGACGTGATCAAGCCGATCGTGCCGAACATCGCCTCGCCCGCCGATATCGATAGCCCGGATCGACAGCCGCGGTTTCTGAGCCTGCCCGAAGCGTTCGCCATCGCCCTGGAAAACGGCTCGCCGAGCGTGGATCGGTTTGGCGGCTCGCCGCAAGGCCTGTCCGACGATAGCCTGGTGCGCTTCCCTGGCAGTACCTCCCTGGGGACGTCCCTTAACGGCCAAACCGATCGCGTGCGCGTTCTGGCTTTGTACCCGACCATCGCTAGCGCCGCCATGGAAGCCTCCCTGGCACGTTTCGACGCCCAGTGGGTCACCGCCATGAACTGGACCAATACCGATAGCCTGACCCAGGGCCTCAATTCCTTCTCCAACGGCACGCGCAGCAGCTTCAACACCTCGATTGTCAAAGCTTTTTCCAGCGGCGGCGTTGCCAACATTACCTTCGGCGTCGATAACCAGAATTTAACCAATCCCCCGGGGAACGTGATCAATCCCCTGTACACCTCCAAGCTTACCTTTGGGTTTGAACAGCCCCTGTGGCGTGATTTCGGTGCGGACATTAACCAGCTCTTTAACGGGGTGGCTCCGATTTCGGGGTCCGCCATGCCGGGGACGGCGGCGGCGGCTTTCAACAACAAGCAAATCGCTTTGAGACAGGTGCCGTCGTTTGGCGGCGCCGCGGTGGAAGGTATCCTGATTTCCCGCTTGCGCTTTGACGCCTCCCGCGCGGAGTTCGAACGCCACATTCACGCCTTGTTGGCCAACGTGGAAGTGGCCTACTGGAACCTGTACAAGGCCTACGGCGAGTTATACAGCTTTGAAGAAGTCCTGCGCCTGGCCCATCGCGCCTGGTTGATCACCCAACCCAAGTTCCAGGCCGGCACCGTCGGACAGTCGGAATACGGACCCATTCTCGCTCAGTACGAGGAATTTCGCGGTTCACGCATGCAAGCCCTGGGAAAGGTTCTCGACGCCGAACGCAACCTGCGCGGCATCCTCGGCCTGCCCGTCGAGGATTGCACCCGCCTGGTGCCGATCACCCCGCCCTCCCTGGCGCCGTACTGCCCCGACTGGTGCAGCGCCCTCGAGGATGCCATTAACCACCGTCCCGAGTTGATCCTGGCCCGCGACAACCTCCGCGCGACCCAATTCAACCTCATCGCCTCGGAAAACTTCCTCAAGCCGGACCTGCGCTTCGTCGCCTCGTATTCGCCTACCGGTTTCGGCAACCGCCTGGACGGCCAGGGGACCATTCCGAACTTTGTGGGCACCGCCGATGAATTCCCCATCTTGGGTAACGTAGGTCGCTCTCTCAGCGGCGGTCATTTCGTTGACTGGAACCTCGGCCTGACGTTGAATATTCCTCTGGGTTACCGCTTCGAGCATGCCGCCGTGCGGACGGCCCGGCTGGGCCTGGCCCAGGCCTACATGCTCCTCAAGGACCAGGAGGAAAAAGCCGGCCGGGTCCTGGCCAAGGAAAAAACCAAGATCACCGAGTATTACCGCCGGATCGAAGCCGCGCGGAACGAGCGAAAAGCTTACGCCGACGCCGTCAAGGCCCGCTTCCAGATTTTCGCCAAGCCCGCCGACCCGACGCGCATCTCCGTGGACGCCCTGGTGGAAGTGCAGCGCCGCCTGGCCCTGGCCCAGACCAAGGAATACGAGGCCATCGCCGAGTACAACAGCACCCTGGCTCGCTTCGAACATGCCAAGGGCACCATCTTGCAGCACAACAACGTGGTCATCGCCGAGGGGTCCTTGCCGGAATGCGTCCAGGTGCGGGCCGTCGAGCATGAGCGCGAACGGTCGCGGGCCCTGGTGATTGCCGAGCGGCCCGACCCGACCAGGCACCCCGGCCGACTGGCCTGCAACGTGCACGACTTGCCCGAGGCGCTCGATCCGGACGCTCCGCTTCCAACGGAGATTGGAAACGGCCCGGCCGACCAACGCCTCCTTCCTATCCATCTCCTCGGGGAAAAGGAGGATGAGAATAGGAAGGCCCCCGTTTCAGGAATCAGGAGTCAGGAGTCAGAGATCAGGAATCAGGAGTTGTTACCGGTTGATATGCCGATCTTTTCGCCGACGAAACAAGAAAGTGCCACGCAGAAAAAAGTAGTCCCGCCCGCTCCCTTCAAGCCGGCAGGCGAGCCGACCGCGCCACGAGCCCAGCCGGAAAAGAAGACCTGGCTGTTCGAGCGGGCGCCGGGCGGCCCCAAACCGGAGAACCAACCCGGGTTGAATCTGAAGCGCCTGAATAAAGGGCTGACCCGTTTCCCGGAAGTGCCTCGTCCGGAGAAGGGAATAGCCCCACCTCCCCTGCCGGCCACGAGACCGTTTGGGGAAATCAGCCCGCCCTCCGTGCCGTCGCCACCGGCTTTTCCGGAGGACACGCCAGAGAAAGATGCAGCCGTGGAGCCGGCCGGTTTCCCGCCCGGGGGTCGGCCGCCCGTGCCCGCGCACAGCCGCCCGCGGCCGCTCCCGGATATTCCGGTCGCACCTTTGGATCTTTTCAAGACTCCGGGAAAATAATCACACCAAGATTCGCATTGCGCGTTCTCCTAACCAAACCAATCACGAAAGCCCGAAAGAACGAAAACACGAAATCATTCGTGACTGTAGCAAACTTGTCGGATGGCAACCCCCTTCAGGGGGTTTTCCGCGCCAGCGGTGTAGGCCCGTCGTTTACGGCGGGTTGCAGGGACCTCATCCCCTGAGAACCCCGTTCACGGGGTTTCTCGCGGTTTGCCTTTAGGCACCGAGTCCACGGCTGAAGCCAAACAGCGAGAAACCCCGTGAACGGGGTTCAAACGGTCGGAGGTCCCGTCCCACCCGCCGTGAACGGCGGGCCTGCACCGCTGGCGCGGCAAGCCCCGTGAACGTGAACGGGGCTGAAACGCCACTTCAACCCGATGGTTTTGCTCCCTTTTTTCGTGCTTTCGTGCTTTCGTGTTTTCGTGATTCTCTTCGGGTGTTTGTCCCGCGGACCCCCCAACTGGCGCGTTGCAAGGGACCTTAGGGAGCGGGAGCCATCTTCGCTTTCGGTTCCTCCAACACCACCGCCACGATGCGGCCTTCTTCATACACCGCCCGATTAAGAGCGGTGCGAAGGTTCTCGCGGGCCTTGGTCAAGGCATTGGGGGGCATGGCCAGAAAAAACTGCAGAAGGTTGCCCTGTTCATGCTGGACATTCAACCAATTGAAAGTGTTGGTCGAGCGGCCCAGAGAAAAGACGTCCAAGATTTGCTGCTGAAGCAGGTGATTAATCAATTCATGAGATTTATTCCTTTCTCCTTGGATGGCCATTTCCCCTTCCAAAGCCGCGACATTCCTCTCGTAAAAGTGCTCCAGGCGGGCCACTTCGTTTTCCACTTTCTCGATTTCCTCGATCAGGGTTAATTCTCCCGGGGAAACGGTGGTGGCATAATAAGCGACCGAGGTGCGGATGCCGTTGCGGATGGTGAGCTTGTGGATTTCGGGTTGATAAACATTGGGCTTTTGGCCGCCGGCCGGGCGGATTTCTTTCACCCCAATTCGTATGTCTTTTATATCTTTATCGTCGATGGCTTTGGGAGGCGTGCCGGGTTCGGTCCGCACAAACAACCGCCGGGCTTTTTTATCCACGCGCACCAGGGTTCCGGTGATTTTCGCTTCCTCATTTTTCAGAGTGACGCTGATAAGAGAGCCATGTTTATATTCGGCCACTTTTTCAGGTGGGACAAATACCACCCCCTCGAACTTGGGCGGTTCCGGATCCCAGGGCAGTAATTTGATCTGCGCCTGGACAACTGCGGGCAACAACCAGAACAACCAGCCGAACCCCAACAACGCCACGGTGGAAAACCTCTTCATGGTGCGCCTCCTTTTTGAGTTGAATGGGCGGACAAGGATGTTGGATTGTAACCGTTCACCGCCGGCATTTCTCGTAGGACAGGTTTGTAACCTGTCCGGCAAAGGTTGGACAGGTTACAAACCTGTCCTACGAGACCCGCTCGGCTTCCCCGCTGGCGGCTTGCCGAAAAAGAAAGCTTTTTCCTCGCCCTGCCACCACTCAAAGACCGCTCGCGCCGATTTTCGCCTTCACCTCTTCGTAGGTGCCTTGGCTGACGGCATAGGTGCGTTTGTTGATCTGCTGCTGGCACCAGCGGAGGAGTTTTTCACGCGCGCGCCCCTCCTCCTTTTGCATCTCGGTGTGCGTGCGGATTATCTCCTCCAAGTCATCCAGGTACGGGGCAGCCACTTTGTCGGCCTCCGAAGCATCCAGGGTCAAGTGCAACCGTTCGCAGCGGCCGCGAAGATCGGTCCACTGTGCATAAAGTTTTTCGTGGTGGCGATAGAATGCGTCCACGGGGATTACCAGCCCCAGACCCAGGACGACGGCTGCGAGAATCCCGGCGCCGACCCCCACGAGTGCCCCAGGGGCTGCGGATTGCCCAACGAGTCCGACGAACAAGATGGCAAAATCGACCAGAGAGGCGAGGAAAGACAAGGCGAAAATAGTGCGCTCGGCAAGCCACCAGCGCCGTTTGAGGATTTCATAGTAGTATTGATTGACCAACGCCGTGTATTCGACTTTCCACAGTCGCTGATCGGCTTCTTGTGGAGTCATGGTAGCACCTAATCCGAAAGAAGGCAATAACCTCATTCCAGGGGCAGAAGGAGGCCAAGCCGGATCTGGGTTATTCTATATCGGCCTGGGTTGAAAAAAAACGGCCAGGCGCGAATTGGCCTCACTTGCCGGGAGGTTTTGGAGAGGGTTGCGGTACGGGCCGTGGCGGCCGCGGAGGGATTGGATCGCGCGGATCATGGGCAACGACCTCGTGCAGCTTCTTTAGCGGCCGAATTCGCACCGAATATTTTGCCCGTTGCCCTTTGAACAATATGGGTTGGCCTGTGGCGGCCATGCGGCCCATGTGGGCGGGTTTGCCCGGCCTCTGTTTTCGGACAATCTTACACAACCCCGGAAGGATAAACGTCCCCGGCCCGTCTTTCTTTAGTGCCTTGAGGATTTCCTGGGTCAAGGCGTCGAAGACCGCGGACACTTGTTTCTTAGAAAGCCCCGCCGCGGCCGCGAGTCGCGCAAAAAGGGTATTCTTCGACAGGGGTAGGGCTTTGCTTGATTTCGCCACCGGACAAAAACTCCTCGAATCCCTTCTACCTTTTGACAGCCGCCTACCACAGAGCAAGCTTGGGATGCCCTTTCGCGGGTAACCTTTCAGGGTCCGGTTTTTTTGACCGGCACCGGCTCTCCCACGCGACTGATGGCCCGAATTTCCTGGCCGGCCAGGCGCAGGTTCTGGCCCTGCCAGGTCGCTTCCAACCCGGCGGACATCTTGCCGCCCAGGGGGTCTTTGGGGCTCAGGACCAACTCGTCGCCGGCGCGGGTACGGATTTGCCAGCTGCCAGCGGGCAGGTGCTCGCGCGGAGGGGTCAGCCACAAGGGGCCTGCTTTGGCATACGGGGCGTTGTGGAATTCGTCCTTGACTTTCCAGATGACGATTTCCTCGAGGAAGCGAACGTGCTGGACGTCCAGCCAGCGGCGCTGGCCGGCATCCCAGAGGACCGCGCCAGCCGGCTTGGCCGCCGGCACCAGGCGGGCGCCGTCGCTGCGCCACAGGCCCACCACCTGGTCGCGCTGTTGCAAGAGCTTGGGGCGGCGGGCGAACACGGGTTGGCCGCGCATGCCCGGCGGACAGGCCCCAAACAGCACCGAGCCGTCGGGCAGTTCGGCGAAAACGCCGGCACCCGGCGCGGCCAGGGGCAGGTCTTTTTCCGGCACGTTGATCCGCCAGACTTTGCCGTGCGGCACGCGGCCATCGGGAAGGCCGCCGGGCATGCCGCGCAAGAGGACCGTTTCGCGCGTGAACTCCACGTCGCTGGCATACACCCGCCCTTCTTCCAGGTAGGCGGTGAACCGTTCACTATGCCCGGCTTCCAGCGTCTGCGGCGGCGTAAAGATGAAATCATCCAACGTGAAATCCCGATCGAGCTGCGGATTGGGCACGAAGCGAATCTTGTGGATGGGAATAGGTGAGTGGATGCCGAGGAAATCGTGGCCATTGATCTGCGTCTCGACCCGGCCTAGCTCCCGGCCCTGCAAGTCCTCCGCGACCAGGGCGGTCCCCTTGGGCACGACGGCGGCGATGTAGCAGCCGAAATGCGTGACCCCGGCGGGCACCTCGGGACGGCCCGGCAGAACGAAGCGAATGCTGACTTCCCCCTCCCACAGGGGTTGATGGTTGGCCACCGACAGGCCCCGGCTCTTGCCGGTCACCGTGAAGGAATTCACCGCCACGAAGGAATTGGCGACGACGGTGGCCAGGAGAAACCCCTTTTTCACGAACAGCTTTTCGACATTGTCGCCGACCTGCAGAGGCCGGCCGTCGGGCGCCTGCTCGAAGCCTTCTTCCACGCAACCGGACGGGAAGTCGCCCGGCCCCAGGCGGCGCACGCCGCCGGCGCCGATCCGCGGCGGCGTCAGGCCCGCCAGCCGCGGCGGCACGTCCACGCTCAGACCGCGCACGTCCGCGCGCGACAGGCGATACGTCTTGCCCTGGTACAACACCGGAATTCCTTCGTCTCCCAGGTGCCCCCAGCACTGCTCCTTGTGCTGGAAGAGATCGAACAAAACGCTGCTGGGCTGGTCGGTGTTGGCTTTCGCCGGAAACGCGGCCAGCAGGCGCTTGAGGCGGGTCACGGCTTCCAGATCGCTGGTCAGCCGCAAGCAGGTTTCCAGGTCGGGACGGATTTCCGGGCCGAGTTTGCGCAGCTCGGTGAAGGCGATTTCCCGGTCGTAAAAATCTTCCGACCCCAGCTTGCGAACGGCGGTCAACAGCGCTTGTTTCTTGGCGAAGCCTTTCTCGGGGGTCAGGATGAAGTGCGGAAAACTCGACAACGGAACTTTTTTCTTCTCGACCGCGCCGTTCGGGCGAATAATGGTGATCGGCCAATCCTCGTCCACGACGGCCATTTGCAGAACGCTGCCGTCGCGAAACTCGATATAGCGGGGCACAGTCTTGTCCCCGGCCTTTATCGCGGGAATGACAAGCAAAACGCTGGCGGCGGCCAGGAGCACGCGCATGATAGAACCTCGCCGGGTCAGATAGGGGTTTCCCTTGGAAGGACGAAACCTGGGTTCCACTATAACAGCTTGGTTTCGGACAAGCCAAGCCCCATTGCTCCAATCCAGGCGAGCGTCGAGGTCCGAGCCGGAAGCGTAAGCGACGATTCAAACCACAACCGTCGCTTACGCTTCCGGCTCGGACCGCGACGCCTGCCCAGTTAAACTTGCAACACGCCGGTTTTGAACGGCCGTCCGTCATCGTGGCGGGTGGCCACGCTCAGGGCCAGGAGAAGGGCGGTCCGCGTTTGGGCCGGCTCGACGATCTGGTCCACCCATAGCCGGGCGGCGGCATAGCGCACGTCGGTCTGTTCCTGGTAGCTGGCCTCGACCTTGCGGCGCAGGTCTTCCAGCTCGATGGCGTCGGGCTCGTGGCCGGAGCGGCGCAGAGCGGATATCGTGATATCCAGGAGCGTGCTGGCCGCCTGTTCCCCGCCCATGACGGCGTACTTGGCGGTCGGCCAGGCGAAAATCAAGCGCGGATCGAAGGCCTTGCCGCACAGGGCGTAGTTTCCCGCGCCGAACGAGCCGCCCAGGATGACGGTGATCTTGGGCACGACGCTGTTGGCGATGACGTTGACCAGCTTGGCGCCGGCGCGGATGATGCCGGCCTGCTCGGCATCGCGGCCGACCATGAAGCCGTTGACGTCTTGCAGAAATAGCAACGGCAGCCGGCTTTGATTGCAATCCATGATGAAGCGGGCCGCCTTGTCGGCGCTATCGACATAAATGACGCCGCCGAACTGCAGCGCGCCGCTGGGCAGCTTGCAGCGCTGCCGCTGGTTGGCCACCACCCCCACCGCCACGCCGCCCAGCCGGCCGAAGCCGCAGACCAGCGTCTGGCCGTACTCCGCCTTGTATTCGTCGAAGGGAGCATCATCTAACAGGCAGGGCAAGAGAGCGCGGATATCGTATTCCTGTCGCGCGGAAGGAGAAAAAAGGGCTTCGATCTCGTCCACCGGACGGCCGGGCGGCAGGGTGAAAGCGACGCGGCCCGGATCGGCCGGCAAAGCCTCGATCAGGCGGCGCAGGCGAGCCAGACACACCGGCTCATCCGGTTCGCGAAAGTCGATGGTGCCACTGACGGCGGCATGCATCGCAGCGCCGCCAAGGTCTGCATGGCTGACCGTCTGGCCGATCGCCGCTTTGACCAGGGCCGGCCCGGCCAGGTACAGGCCGCTGCCTTCCGTCATGAGCAGTGTGTCGCACAGAACGGGCAGATAGCCGCCGCCGGCGACACAGTTGCCCAGAATGGCCGCGAACTGCGGGATGGCCGCCGCCGAGATGACGGCGTTGTTGCGAAAAATGCGGCCGAAATCGTCCTCGTCGGGAAACACCTCGTCTTGAAGGGGCAAAAACACCCCCGCGCTATCGACGAGATAAACCAGGGGCAGGCGGTTTTCCAAGGCGATGCGCTGGGCGCGGAGAACTTTTTTGGTCGTGAGCGGAAAGAAGGCGCCGGCCTTGACCGTGGCGTCGTTGGCAATAACCATGACCTGCCTGGCGGCGATCCGTCCGATGCCGGTGATCACCCCCGCCGCCGGTGCTCCGCCCCATTCCGTGTACATGTTCCACGCCGCCCACAGACCCAATTCGAAGAAAGGAACATCCGGATCGAGAAGTTTGGCGATGCGTTCGCGGGCGGTGAGGCGGTTCTTGGCGTGCTGGCGGTCGCTGGCCTGCGGCCCGCCGCCTTCCCGGATTTTGGCTTCCTGGCGGTAGAGGTCGTCCATCAGATTTTGCCAGAAGGATGAACGCGACATGCTTATTCCAGCTCGCCGCTTTCCGGCCATTGGTCGCTGAGAAGGTATTCCAAAGTGTAGGGACAGTCTGGCGGGAACTTGAATTCAGCAAGTCCGGTTTCGGCGGAAGCTTCTTTTACCGCCCTGGCGTAGGCCTGGGGTAAAATTGCCGAGGCATGTTTTTTTAATGTGGCGCTCTCAAACTCGTCTTCCAGTTCTCCCCGTTGGTTCACAATTGACGCCCGCCAACTGCCCGAACGCATGTTTGACTGAAATTGCCATTTAAGAAGGTGAACGAGAAGGGAGACTAAACGGCTTTTCACCTCACGCCTATCTCTTTTGGCCATGTCCTCTAAATATTGGGCCAGGTTTTGAAAGTCCAGCGCTTGGAACCGCTTTTTCCTGATCAATTGAACCGATTTTTCCAGCCAAGCGACTTCATCCTTGTCATAGAGATTAGCCAGTTGGTTTCCGGCATGGACGGGAGTTTGGGGATTGGTTTTTTTCATTGGTCAATTTCTCCCTCTGCGCGGCAACGGGCCTTGAAGCCCAAAAGTTTTTTTCATGGCCTCCACACCTCATGACTCTCCTTCTAAGCTTTCCTTTAACAGTGTTTCCAAAGAAAAAGGGCAGCCGCTTGGAAAAGCCTCCCTGGCAAGTCCGGTTTCCTTGACCGCCTGCTTCACTGCCAGTTCGTAGACCTGGGGCAAGATATTCAGGGCATGATTTTTCAACGTGGCCGAAGAAAAAATATCCACCAACTCTTCGCGTTGATTGGTTATCGTAACGTCCCAACTCACTGCGCGCGAAGCCGGCTGATATTGCCATTTCAACAGATGGGCCAATAAGGTCTTCAGGCGGCTCTTTACCTCACGTTTGTCTCTATTCGCCATATCATCCAGATATTCTGCCAAATGAGGAAAATCCAGGTCTTGCCAGCGCTTTTGCCGAATCAAATCCCTGGATTGTTCCAGCCAGGCTACTTCATCGACTTCAAAAAGCCGGGGCAATTCTTGGGAATGCCTTTTTTCCAAATTCTGCCGGCCTGTGCCGTTTTTTTTGATGGTCTTTTTCATGGCGTCCACCTTGCGCTGCCGCGACGATGTTGAGCATTTTGCGATCATTAAGACTCTACGCTTCTTCCGGGACCCTGCCCCGAAGAAGTGGCCCCTTTCGGGGCAGATCAAACATTGCCAATTGCCAATTACCAATTGCCAATTGCAAATTACAAGCAAGTTTGAAAATCTTTTGGAATCCTCTTCAA
>CAZFGM010000052.1:0-18780 GCA_964518515.1 uncultured Alcaligenaceae bacterium
TGGAAGGCCCCGAAAACCAAGGATCTGACGGCAGCCTCCCTAGTAGAATTCCAATAAAAGGGCTTTCTTATCCCCAAAGCCATTTTTCATTGCTTAGTTGGAGTCGGAAAAGAGGGATACTCTTTTCGGAGACTTTCGAGAATTACTTTTCCGGCCTGAACGTCATAGACCGGTTCGGTGGTTGTAATTCCCTCGACTGTCCTCATCAAAGACTGGGCGATTTTTTTCAGCTCCTTCTCCGTAAGATCGGTCAACTTTTTTTTCTTATCGGCCTGAATCTGTTTGAAGATTTTTTTGGCGAGCTTGTTCGAAAGCTCTTTCTGGGGAGCCGGCATCGACGAAAGGGCAAGCTCATAGGTGCCTTGGCTGGTTTTTTGACGGGAGCTGCCGGGAATGATCTTGAACAACTCCGTGAGGACTATATAAGCAGCACCTACTGCCGCAACAGGGGTAGTATGAGACAATACCTGAAAAAAATCGAACACGACTATCTCCGTAGCTCAAGGATATCGAAGGAAGACCGTGGCAGCCTTTCAATAATATATTCTACCGAAACAGGATGGGCCCGGTCCTTCGGCGGTACTTCCCGAACCAAGTGTTTTACCCGCTGAAAAGGCATGACGTAAAGCAGCGGCTTAAAATCCGCGATTTGGGCACTATTGACCACAAATATTATTTCGGCTTTCTTCTCGGAAGTTATCACTTTCTCGGATTCTTTACTATTGGCCCCCTTAATCAAGCCGGCCTTGTTCTTGTCGATCCATGCGCTGTGACGATCCCCTTTGGCAACATCTTGGAAGAGGCGGTCATAGATCTCCCCAGGAATTGCCGACGGCGGCATGCCGGCCGACGCGACCCCCTCAGCGGGTCGAAAAAACGGGCTGCACCATACCCAGTGCTTTTGACGATAGTACCGTTCCGAGATTACAAACGCTAGCCAGGTATTCGTTGAATAGAGAAACAAAGGATGGGGCATGATCAACCTTCGCAATTCATTTCTCACGCCAGAATGTCGTGAATTACCTCGCCGTGCACGTCGGTCAGGCGCATGTCGCGGCCGCCGAAGCGGAAAGTCGTGCGCGTGTGATCCATGCCCAAGAGGTGCAGAATGGTCGCGTGCAGGTCGTGGATTTCAACCTTGTTTTCGATGACGTGATAGCCGAACTCGTCGCTGGCGCCGTAGATGGTGCCGCCCCTGGCGCCGCCGCCGGCCAGCCAGACCGTGAAGCCGAAAGGATTGTGATCGCGGCCGTCGGAACCCTGGGCGAACGGCGTGCGGCCGAATTCACCGCCCCAGATCACCAGCGTCTCGTCCAACAGGCCGCGCGCTTTCAAGTCTTTGAGCAGGCCGGCAATCGGCTTGTCCACGGCACGGGCGTTGTTGACATGCCCCTCGCGCAGGCGGGAGTGCTGGTCCCAACGGTCGCCGCCGGTCGGCGGGCACAGGACCTCGATAAAGCGCACGCCGCGCTCAACCAGGCGGCGGGCGACCAGGCAGCGGTGGGCGAAGATTTCGGTGACGCGGTCGTCCAGTCCGTAGAGTTGGCGGGTGGCGCGGGTTTCGCCGGCCAGGTCCATGAGATCGGGAACGGCTGTCTGCATGCGAAAGGCCAACTCATAGTTGGCGATGGCGGCTTCCAGGGCGTCGCTAGAGCCGGTGCGGCGCAGGGTTTCCTGGTCGAGCCGGCGGAGCAGGTCCATTTGGCGAGGCGAGCCGGGGACGTTAGTCCCCGGAGGACGAAGGTCGGCCACCGGGTTATCGCCCGGGCGAAACAGCGAGCCCTGATAGGCAGCCGGCAAGAAGCCGTTGCCGAAGCAATCCAGACCGCCGGGCGGAATCTGGCCGCTGTCCAGCACAACGAAACCCGGGAGGTTTTGCGATTCGCTGCCCAGGCCGTAGGTGACCCAGCTGCCCATGCTCGGCCGGCCCTGCTGCCCGTGGCCCGAATGCAAAAAATAATTCGCGTTGGTGTGCTCGGAAAAATTCGACACCATCGAGCGGACAACCGCCAGGTCATCGACGCACCTGGCCACGTGCGGAAACAGATCGCTTACCGGAATGCCGCTCTGGCCGTACCGGTGGAAGCGCCAGGGCGATTGGAGAATGGCGCCGTTGTTGTTGAACTGGGTCGGCTGGATGGGCAAGGGCATGGGCCGGCCATGGTCGCGGGCCAGGCGCGGCTTCGGATCGAAGGTATCGACCTGCGAGGGGCCGCCGTCCATGTACAGGAAAATGACGCTGGTGGCGCGGGGGCGAAAGTGGGTCGGCCGCGGCGCCATGGGATTGGTCCGCGCGGGCGGCGGCTGCGACTGGCTCTGGTCGTGCCACAGGGCCGTCAGGGCCACGGCGCCGAAGCCGTTGGCGCAGCGGGCCAGCATTTCGCGGCGGGACAGGGGAGTTAGAATGCGCTGACATTGCATGAATGTATTCCGTTCCCGAAAGTATTTCTCCGAATTTATCTCACTTCCTCGGTAATCAAGGTGCCATAGAAAGCGTCAAACCACCAATCCACTTGCGCCACGAGGTCATTTACAGCCGCTTTGTTGAGAGGCTGGCACAAGGCATGTTCGTGCATCCGCAATCGCGGTTTGCCATCCGTGGTGACGACCGGTTCGGCCACCCAGGCATACCAACCCTGGTTTTCCTTCATAGTAAAAAAGAAAAGGCAGGTGGGGAATGACCGAGGGCCCCGCCGTTTTATTTTTTGCAGGAACGGTCGAAGGACTTTTTCGGCCTGCTCTTTGGAAACCGACTCCCAGGCTCCACGAACCACCACGCCGAATTGTCGGGCGCCTTCTTTGTCCTTCGGGCGAAAACGAACGATCAGGTCATGGGAGAGTTCTGGCGCATCTTCCTCGACCAACAAATCATCCCGGCGCGTTAGGTACATGATCGCCAGGGCCCGGACACGCTTGGCAATAAATCCAGCCCTTTTTTTCATCTTAGCGGCCATAAGCTTGGTCCTAAAAGGTGAAAATAGAGGTTTTCGCGGAATAGTCCAACTTCTGCCAATACGCCCGCACTTCATCCCATAGTATTCGAAGGTTCTTATGATTTAACGGATATTTCGTGGGAATGGAAGTGATGGGACTTTTCAGGTTGCCATGAATGGAAACGATGTACGCCTTGTCCTTGGGTTCGTCCACGCCTATGAGGTAGGTGGGCACAGGACATAACACCATCCTCCGAACGTCTTCTTTTTTTACTTGAACCGGGAGGTGTCGGCCCATCTTTCCGTAGCCCATCTTAGTTGCCTTCACTTGAACGAAGAAATAGGGGACACTTTCTTCTGGGCCAACGAGTTCAACAAGGAAATCAAACGTCGGGCACTTCTCGCCCAGAGGATGCAAATCAAAATAAGGTTCTGGGTTGCCACAAAAATCCATCAGCCGGGCGGTAACAATCGACTCTCCCCGCTTCCCGATATGGTTGCGAGCAGACATGAAATATCCCTGCTCTGAAGGATTTCCTTTTTTTTCATTCTACCCAGGAAAATTGGTTTGTCACATTGAAAGGAAACCCTCACGGCCCCAACCGCTCGCGCACCCAACCAACTCCCTGGCGGCGAAAGCGCAGGCGGTCGTGCAGGCGGTTGTCGCGGTGTTGCCAGAATTCGATGGCTTCGGGGCGGACGCGATAGCCTCCCCAGTGGTCCGGACGCGGAACCTGAGTGGGAAAGCGGTCGGTCAGCTCCCGCATATTTCGTTCGAGGACTTCGCGGTCGGAAATGATCTGGCTTTGCGGCGAGGCCCAGGCGCTGAGTTGATGGGCCTGCGGCCGACTACGGAAATAGGCATCCGACTCGGCCGGGGTCAGCACCTCGACCGAGCCTTCGATGCGGACCTGGCGTCCCAGCTCGGACCAGTACAGGATCAGGACGGCCCGCGGATTGGCGGCCAGCTCGCGGCCTTTGCGACTGTGGTAATTGGTGAAAAAGCGAAAGCCGGCTTCATCGAAGCCGCGCAACAGAACGAGGCGGGCGGAAGGCCGGCCGTCGGCGGTGGCGGTGGCCAGGGTCATGGCTTCCGGTTGCGTCAGCTGCGCCGCCTGGGCGTCCGCAAACCAGCGCGCAAACAACGCCAGCGGATCGAAGCCGGCATCGGCTTCCGTCAGGTCCTGCATGCCTCATCCTCGGGAGGAGTAGGTCAGGCTTTCCAGCCTGACAATATGGGGTCAGACTGGTCAGCCTGGAAAGGCTGACCTACTTTTTTTAGGGTTTGATAGGGAAGGGAGAAAAAAAGTGTCCCGCCGTGATTCCCTCGGCGTCGCCCAGTCACCGAAGTCATCGTCCAGCGGGACATCTCGAAGTGTACACGGGTTAAGCCGGCTTGCAAGAGCCAAGTGGAAAAAATCGTGAAATATATGGAAAGCTTGGGTTTTGCTTTCAGAATTCTCCTGAATCTTTCGTGCCCGGCAAAAGTCCTTCACCGTGGCCACAAGCTGACAGCCTGCGGGCATGGCAGCCGACCAGCAAGCTGAGAAGCATGGATTTCTGTGGCGACTTAACTTTTCCGGTTCGGCGGCGGGGTGAAGCTACGGCGATTTTGGCGAATTTGCTTTCCCTGCTTTCCTGTTCTACTGTTTTAATGTCCTCGACTTTTGGGGAGAAGAAGAGGACACTTGGGCCGTACGGCAGAGAGGGGATTGTCGGCGGCCCTTTTTCTTTTCCCTCCTCTCCAAGCTCGCAGGCGCGTCTTCGAGCCTGCGGGGTCAGCCCTCCAACACGCACAACCCATAAACCAAAAACCCAGGGGTCTTCAGCTCCGCCATGCGGCCCCGTTGCTGGAATTCCAGCCGGTGTATCCGGTCATCCTCCGGAGAAAGAAACGCCGCCGACTTTACCTTGAACCCTTCCGGCAGTCGCAAAGAAATAGCCACCGGATCGGCCGCCAGGGGGGCTTCCCGTTCGCTCACCGATTTGCCGGAAGCCTTTTCTTTGTGGTTGTAGTTGACCAGGTGAACCAGTAGCCGCCGCGGCTGGCAATAGGCGTGAACTTCAACTGTCCAGGGAGCCTCGAACCGGCTGGCGTCCTTTCCCAGTAGTCCCTTGAGACGGGGGAGAATTATGCCAGGATTCTGGCGGGCATTGCTCACCTCTACGACGTCAAAAGCCAAGGGGCGAGCGGCGGCGGCGCGGCGCTGAGCCTGGATAGTCGCCGCTCCCGGCCGGCCTCGATCTTCCCCGCTTACCGGCGTGACCAGGATCTTCCCCCCCGCCTGTACAAACCGAGCCAGGAGGTGCCGATCTTTGTCCGCTAAGAATTCCGGCGCCGCCACGACCAACACGCGATAGCGGCCCAGGTCGGTCTGGGCCAGCATATCATCGGGCACCATGTCGAATAGGACGTGCTGGCGGATCATCGTCCGGCCGGCGGCTTCCACGTATTCCAAGGGGGAGGCGTCGCCCGCCTCCAGGGCCCGCCGCGGAAAGAGCAGGCCCACTTCGGCATACGATTCGGACCCTTCATACAGCGATCCATGCCGGCGGAGAAAGTCAAAATACCGAATCACCACCTGGCGGTCCTCCGCCTGCTGCCAGGGTGTGGCGATGGCGTTGGTCAAATAGCCCAAGGCGGCGGCCTCGGCCATCATCACTCGCGGCCGGTAGAAATCGTACTTGTTGATCACGTACGGCCGCCCGCGCGCCATGGCGCGCAGGTACTTGCCGTACAGCACCGTGTCGCCGGCGTACTCCTTGGCCAGGATGGTGTTTTGCGTGGTGCCCCAGTTGCAGTACCAGAAAAAACTCTCGCCCTTTCCCCACAGGTCGGCCGGCAAACCCCAGCGCTCGTCCGCCGACGCATGCGCGAACGTCGTTCGTGTCGCCGGCGGCAAATGGCCCCGGTCCAGGTGCAGCTCGTCGAAATACGCCATGTGATTCCACTGTGCCACGATCACATCCGCTTTGCGCTTGCGGGCGAAATCCACATAAATGTCGTCGAAACATTCTTTGACGGCATGCCGGGCGAAACGCATTTTCTCCACGACCAGGGGGCCGGGCACGGAATCGTGGTCGCGCTGCGCTCCCACGACGCACAAGGCGCCTTTGTCCAGGTCCGGGATGCCGAAGCGTTCGCGCACCTGGGCCGGGGAATAGCGGCCGGCCAGCCAGCGGCGAAATCCGGCCTGACAATGCGGGCAGGCGCAATGGTCGAAATAATTGCGGTTGGTGATGAAACCGTCCAGGCCGATGTCGAGAGCCGCCTTTACCATGGCCTTTTGCACGGCCCGCCAGGCGGGGTTGTTGGCGCAGCCGCGCAAAGCTCTGCTGTTGACCCGGCAGCCGCACAGCGCCACGGCATCCCCTTCCGGCACCCCCGGCTTTTTCACCGGCGGCGCATGGCGGTCCCAGTCGGGTTCTTCCAGGTAATTCACCGTTTTCGTCGGACGCTTGCCCAGAAAGCGGTCGTCCCAGCCTTTATCATAGAAACCGAACCAGCCGCTTTTCTCCGGGCGCTCCGCGGGCCGGTCGCTGACGACAAACAGCTCCATCTGCCCGATCAGGCGAATGCCTTTCTTGTGCAAGCGCTCGGCAACCTGTTTCCAGCGGGCCAGGTGCTCGGCGGGAACCAGCGGCTTGACTTTGCTTTTCGGATCGGGAAATGCCTTGGCGTACAAGCGCTGATCGAACACGCCCATGATCAGCAGGTCTGGTTTAACACGTTCGACGAATTGCAGATAGTCTTCGGTCGGCAAGTCGGTGCTCATGTTGCCGTGCAACATGAAGCGCAACTTGGGCTGGCCCGGATTGCCCTCCTGGGCCCAGGTGGCGGCCCAAAGGGTAGCAACCAAAGTTAGGGTCCGCATATTTCCCTCCGCTTCCCGGTCTGGAACAGGCATGGAACTCGTGGGCCAGGACCGGTCCATACGGTGCTGCTTACCCTGAACGCTTTTGGCCGCACCTGTCAATAGCAGCAAAAAGGAGACTGTAGCAAAATAATCGGGAAGGAGGATCATTAAGCGGCTGTTTCCAGCCCCGTTCACGGGGCTTTCCGCGTCAGCGGTGTAGGCCCGCCCCTTGAGGGCGGGTTGCGGAGACCAACCCAATGGTTTGGGAACCCCGTTCACGGGGTTTCTCGCAGTTTGGCTTGAGCCACCGATGGCCAAGGCTGAAGCCAAACAGCGAGAAACCCCGTGAACGGGGTTCAATCGGAGTGAGGACTCCCGCCACCCGCCGTGAACGGCGGGCCTACACCGCTGACGCGGAAAGCCCCGTGAACGGGGCTGAAACCTCTTTAACCCGACTTCTTTGCTACAGTCTCGCAAAAGGTAACCCAGGCGGGGTAGGTTATTGCCAGTGGTTCAACTCGTAATACGAGTCGGCGATAGTGACGCCTGCGTTCTCCCAGAAAACAAGTGCAGAACGGTGTGTGCGGCCAGGCCAACGCTACCATCCCAGGTCATCCTCGAGAATGGTGCGGAAGCCGCGATTCTTGACGAACAGCTTGTATTGCCCCGTCACTCCGCGAATTTGGCTATTCCTTCCCATCTTTCGGCCAATTCTTCAACTGCTCCTGCACCTCTTGCCACGGCACCACCACTTTCGGAATCCGGTACAGATTTTCCGCCAGGCCGGCGACGGCTGTTCGCGTCTGGCGCACGCGGGTGATTTCGCTTTCCAGGCGGCGCAGCCAGAAGGGAACTTCCAGGCCCACGCCGGTGGGAGTCTCGGCCAGCGCCTTGATTTCATCTTCCAGCGGAACTTCCGGGCCGCCGCGGCGGACGTTGTCCAGAGCCGGCTCGATCAGAGCGCAGACACGATCGATCTCCAGCGGCTTGACGAAGCGCTCGTCGAGGCGATCGGCGATGGTCGGCAAACGCATGCCGTGCGTCTGCTCGAGGCGGGCCAGCTCGGCGAGGTGGTCGTCGGCCACCTCGTTGGTAAACTCGCGCACCTGATCGCGCCAGGCCCCGGCCAGGGGATGCAGGCGGCGGGCCAGCACCTCGTGCACCTGGTAGACCGGCCGCAGTTGCCAGGCGTTGCGTTCGTAACTGGCCTTCAGACGCAGGAAGTCGAAGAGCTGGAAGAGGTTCTCGCCGTAATCCGACTGCGTGGTGGTCGCCTTGTAATCCTGATACTCGGCGTAGTTCTCCATGACCGTCTGCAAGATGAAGTTCAAAAAGCGCACCGCGTCAGCCAGGGGAATGTGGGAATCGAGCTCGTCGAGGAGTTTGACGGGATGCAAGGGATCGGGGTTTTTCTGCAAGTAGTCGAGGTAGCCGGCGACGCCCTGGTGAAAGATGCCGCGCAGGTTGCCCAGGGCCATGAAGCGCGGTCCGAACAGGTCGCCGCCGTAGCGCTGAATGAAGTCGCGCAGGCGGTCCCATTCCTCCGCGGAGGCGATACTTTCGATGACCGACACGCGCAAGCCTTTCGAGTGCTGAATCCACAGGCCCATCAACGGCTCGATCAGGGTTTCGAGTCCGCGAACCATCGCTTCGGGACTAATTTCGGCTTCGGGCTCGGCGAGGGAGGAATCCACCACGGCGTCCACCAGGGCCTGGCAGGCGAGGCGGAACAACGTCTCAAACTCGGTGACGCGCGGACCCGTCAGCGACTGCTGGTCTTCCATGGCCTTGGCGGTGCGGACCAGGTCGAAGGTTTCGCGCAACAGCCCCAGACGCGGCAGGTTGGCCACCAGGGCCCGCAACAGGACCTGGGCCAGGCTGGACCGCAGAATCTGCCGTGGGTGACCGCCGTGCACCAGCGGCACGTACAGCAAAGGTTCCTGGCGAAAGTGGGCCATGAAGTCCTGCAATTCCCGGCGCACGCTAGCCGCATCCCCGCGCCACAGGGCCCGCTCCAATTGCACCGCCGCCGCTTCCCAGCCGAACCCCTGGCCCGGCTCGCCCAGCGGATTGTCCGTTCGGCCGATCACGCCTTGCACGGCGCCGATGGCCAGAATGGTTTCCAAGCAGGTCCCCAGGCCGTCGGCCAGCAGCCGTTCCTTCAGAGCGCGGCGGCGATCGAATTCCACCAGCGATTCGTAGGAACCCGAGGCGCGTGGGATTTCATGGGCGTGCAGCTTGTCAAGGAAAACAAGCAGGCCCTGGTACGTTTGCCGGGCACGCTCCAGCCAGGAAGAAAGAATGTCCTGCATCGACGCAGGAAGTTGATTTTCGTCGAACGCAAGGGGAATGACGGCCCGGGTGGCGATGTTCCACAAACGGGCCAGGGTCGAAAGGAAGCGCAAGTGCTTTTCCAGCCGCTCGGCCTCGGCGGCCAGATCGAAATCTTTTTGCGGCATGAAGTCGAGGACTTCACTCTCGACGTTGTCGTCGGTGGTGTCCTGGTAGGTGACGTCCTCGTAGGCCGCACTGTAAAGATCATCCTTTTCTTCTTCCTGGGCCTCAACCTTCCCCCCGCTTTCGCCTTGCTTGTCCAGCCGCGGAGGGTCCCAGTATTCCTCGGCATTGGCCTCCAGGTAATCGAAAAACTTGGCGATGAGGTCGAACGGGGGTGTTCTTCCTGGCGAGCCGAGGTCCGTAAGGACCCGGTTTCTTACGGACCTCGGCTCGCCTGTGGACGGCGCTGCGGGCTCGGAAGAAGAACAAATGCCCAGCATCCACCGCAAGGCAAGGGTGTGAAAGGAATGTTCGTCCTGTTGGAGAGGCACCTGGTCGCGCTGGCTAAGCCAGGTCATGAGCAGGGCCATGGCGGCCCGGAAATCTTCCTTGCGCAACAGGGCCTCGACTACCAAGGCGAAGGCCTTGGGTGACTGGAAGCCCTCCTGGTGTTGGCGCCAGAAGGCGAGATCGGCGGCGGCCTCGCCGCGCTGGCGCCAGCGCGTCAGGGTCTGGGTCACGTGCTCGGCCGAGGCCAGGGCCTCGCCGCCGTGGACCTTGGCCACGTCGCTGACCTCGACGGTGGCAAAGCGGTCCCACCACGAAGCCAGGCGTTTCATGTCCTTGACGATTTTTCCCGAAGCCGACCCCCCCTTGGCAAGGGGGGGGTCCAGTTGGCCCGTTGCCGCCCCGTCGCTCAATAGCCGGGCGTACAGGCTGAAGAGCCGGCCGACCACTTCAATCAAGTCATCGATGCGATGATCGCGCACGCTGTCTTCCAGGGCGGTGAAACGAGGATACTGTCCCTGGAAGCCCAGAATGTTCCACGGATCGACCAGGGCCCCGCAGGCGATGCCGCGGTGCAGCAGGTTTTCGATTTCCGCCAGCAGGAGGGCGGCCTCGGCCACCTGGCCGCGATCCAACAGGTTCTGACCCAAGGTCAAGCGGAGGCGGATTTCCGTCAGCAGCCGCGCCGATACGACGGGAATCTTGGCGACGTGTCGGCGGCCGGCCTCGGCGTAGCCAATCTCCGCGAACAAAAGAGCCAGATGACGCTGTTGTAATTGCCACGCCCGTTGCCCGGCCATGAACTGGTTGAGCCGCTGGCGAATGCCGCCGAACGGCTGGCGGGTGCGCTGGGCATCTTCGCGCAAACGCCGGCCATGGTCGCCGCTGCGCGTTTGCAGCCAATGTTCGTAAAAGGCGTCCCGGTAGCGGGCGATTCGCGGCACCAGGTTGGCCAGCGTGGTCGAAGAATCGTGCGTGGCCGGCCCGGACCCGCTGACGCCGCTGCCCATCAAGATGGTCCCGGCCAAAACGGCGGCGGCTTCCCACAGTTTTTCGTCCCCTGGCTCCTGGCCATTTTCCATCTGGGCCACCAGAGTGTAGTCGTCACGCTCCGCGTGAGGAGCTTCGTCACGCGGAGCGTGACGACTACACTGCGGCTCGACCGCGTTAGGAGAGACCTGGGCCACCAGGGCATCGAGAATGTGTTGCCGCACCACAAAGCGACGATAGCGCCCCTGGTTGTCGATCAGGTGCGGGTCCCATTCGCCGAACCCGTAATTGGGGCGCTTGTCGGCGGGATGGTGGAAATCGTAGCCGCGAACGTCCATGGCCAATTCGTCGAGAAGGGCGGCATCGAAATAAGCGTCTTGCAATAGGCCGGGGTCCGTGCCTGCGAGAATTTCCAAAGTCTGTTGGCAAAGGTCGCGATAGGTGCCCCAGGCCACGCCGGCCCCCTGAATATACAGCGGTACCGGGCGAAAACGTTCGTGGTCGTACGGTTCACCCTGCGGCCGGCTTTCCAGAATGGCGATGGGGCGATGGCCGACGTAGTCGTTGAGCTGGCGCAAGGCCCCGCCGATGATGCGTTGTTCTTCGTCCCACGGACCGCGTTGGGCCAGCACCGCTTCGCAAACGCGGGCCAGAAAGAACGGTTGAAAAAGGTCCCAATCCGGACAGTGGGCCAGCAAATCGGCATGATGCTGGCGATAGGCGGGCAACAGGCGTTCAAACGCCAAGGTTAAAACAGCCTGGGCCTGATGGATGTCCCGAAAGGCGCTGCTTTCTTGGCGGAGCGCTTCCAGGCGCGTCCGCAGGCATTGATAGAGAGTCTGCCAGGGTTGGGCCGCGCCCTGCGCGCCGACAACACCGAACGCTTCGCTCATCTGCTTCTGGAAGCGCGCATCGGGCCGGCCTTCGGCAAAGTTCACATAACCCAGAAGGCCTTGCAACGGCACCACGCGCTCCAGGGCCGACACCAGTTCGTCCACCAGGATTCTCCCTATTCAGATCCTGAAACGTGTTTCATTCCTTGGTTGATCGAGGTTTTTGTCGGGCAAGCCCGCTGGCTTTGCCAGTCCAGGAGCGGCGGGGTTTATTCCCGCCATGCGAACTCATACCGCTTCCGGGGCCACGGTGACGCGGACGCAGTTCGTTTATCCCCGCCGTGCGAGCTCGTACCGCCGGGATAAACCCGGCGGCTCGTCCGCGCATTACTTTTATGACAGGCAATAAAGGGTAACCGCGCGTTGGAAACCGACCCCCCAGATAATACCATGGACTTGGCGCCGGGAGAACCGCGGTTGCCCTTCCGATTCCGGTTCGGTGAATCCCCCGAGCAAAAGGCCCCATGCCGGGCTGAGGGACCCTCATGAATTATGCCCCAGAATTCCTGGCGAATGAAGCCGACCAACCTCCCCCGTCTTCGGGATGGCCGATCCTGGCCTGGGGAGTCATCGGCCTGGTGGTGGCCGTGACGGTTTTGGCCAGCGGCAAAGAGGTTCCCACCGGCGAGGAAGATCGCGTGGGCAAGACGCTCTTGGAAATTCAAGCCCGCTATATGATCGGTGCGGTCGAGATATTGGGCCAGGGGAGAGACCAGTTTTATGAACAGGCCAAGGTCCTGGCCCGCGGGCCGGTGGACCATCACCTTGCCTTTGTCGTTCTGGCGGGGGAGTTGGCCGGGCCGCACGAGGCTCTTCGGCAACTGCAAATCCTCGAAAATAACCTGGTGCAGTATCAGGTGACGGGCACCAAGGTCCAGCAAAAGCTTAGTCATATCCTGAAACGACTGTATCAGGATTACGCGCGCTTTCACTTCGACAGGCTGTGGCTTTCCAAGGGGGATGCGGCTTTCTTGCGCCACCATCTGGGGTGGTTTGGCGAGCTGGCGTTGACTCCCGCGGGAATTCGGCTGAATGACAAAATTGTGAACGCGGTCGGCGGCGCCGGGCTCGCCGCGGTCGTGGCCAAGGCCCGGCAGGATCTCGATCTGGAGGCTCGCAAAGAGGTGATCGCGCCGGCTGTTCAAACGGTGGGGGCCATTCTCGGCACCATCTGTCTTTTGGCGATGGTGGCTCTGGGAGGACTGGTCGGCTTGATCCTACTCCTGGTTCAGGCGCACAAAGGCCAAGTGCAAAGCGGCCTGGTAGTAGCAGGCACACTCCGTGTGCCGTCGCTTGCCACGGCATACGGAGTTTCGTCGCCTGCCACGGCACACGGAGTGTGCCTGCTACGGGGCGGCGGCATTTATGCCGAAACCTTTGCCCTGTGGCTGCTCGTGTGGCTGGGCTTGTCGTGGGCCGCCTTAACCCTGGGCGCCGGCGAGCCGGACCTGCTTTTGGTCGGTGTCGCCTTTCTACTCTCCCTGGCGGCCCTGGCCTGGCCGGTGCTGCGCGGCATTCCCTGGAGCCAGGTCCGCCAGGACATCGGCTTGACCCGCGGCCGCAACCCCGACCTGGAGCCGCTCATCGGCATCGGCTGCTATGCCATGGCCCTGCCGATTCTGGCCATGGGACTCCTCCTGACGGTGGTGTTGCTTTCCCTGGGCGTGGGTCAGCCCGAGGACACCGGCAACCCGTTTGCCCCTTCGTCCACCCCACGCCATCCCCTGGTCGATTACCTGGTCCACGGCGACACGCAAGGGATTTTTCTGGCCGTGATCCTGGCCTGCGTCGTGGCGCCGCTGGTGGAAGAGATCATGTTTCGCGGCGTATTGTATCGCCATTTGCGCGAGGCCAGCGGCCGTTGGGGCGGAATGATCAGCGTACTTTTCAGCGGCCTGGTGACGAGCTTCGTGTTTGCCGTCATTCATCCGCAGGGCCTGGCGGCGGTGCCGGCGCTGATGGCCTTGGCCCTCGGCTTCACCATCGCCCGCGAATGGCGCGGCACCCTGGTCCCCGGCATGGTCGCCCACGCCCTCAACAACGGCATCCTCGTCGCGGTCTTCCTGCTCACGATGGCGAATTGATCCCAGGGAAAACTGGATGTTATCCTGCGCGCACCTGATCCAGCAAACAAACCGTAAGACCTTCTTCGTCGTAACCGACTTCAACATGGAAGTGCTTCCCGGAAATCATTATCAGATGTTCAGCAACGAAGGCAACGGCTGCCCTTCCGACAGCGGGAACGGCCGGCCTTCCGGGGACAGGTAGGTAATGCCGTGCGGATCGTAGCCCAGGGCGGTAAAGACGGTGGCATGAATATCCGCCGGTGCCACCGGGTTTTGCCGCGGATAGGCGGCGTGGGCGTCCGACTCGCCGATGATCTGGCCGCCGCGAATGCCGCCGCCGGCCAGGACCATCGAGTAGCAGTGCGGCCAGTGATCGCGGCCAGCGTCTTTGTTGATGATCGGCGTGCGCCCGAAATCGCCCAACCACAGGACCAGGGTGCTGTCCAGAAGGCCGCGGCTTTCCAGGTCGTCCAGCAAAGCGGCGTAGGCCTGTTCCATGGGGGGCACGAGTTGGGTTTTCAGACGGTTGAAGTTGTTCTGGTGCGTGTCCCAGATGATGCTCGGGCCGTTGACGGTGGTGACGAAGCGCACGCCGGCTTCGATCAGGCGGCGGGCCAGGAGGTGCGATTGGCCCCACGAATGCCGGCCATAGCGTTCGCGGACTGGTGCGGGCTCGCGGGCAAGGTCGAAGGCCCGCTGCACCTGCGGCGAAGTAACCAGGGAAAAAGCCTTGGCCTGGTTAACGTCGAAATCCTGGACCGCCGGCTCGCCGCTCCGGTTCGGTTGCAGCCGTTGCAGCAGGCCGCGACGCTGGCCGAGACGCACGGCGGAAACGTCGGCCGCCAGGCTGAGGTTGGGGACGCGAAAGTTCGCGGCGCCCGGATCGCTGTTCAAGACGAACGGATCGCAGCGCGCCCCCAGGCAGCCGCCGAACTGGCCGGGGGTGATGTACGCGGTGCTGTCGCAGTGCGGGGCCGGCGTGATGACGTAAGGGGGCAGCGCCCCGCTGTAGCCGTCGCGTCGCGCCAGCCAGCCGACCAGCGTGCCGAGGCTCGGGTAATCGCTCCGGCTCGGATTGATCAGCGTGTTGTCGGCGGCATAGGGCCGGCCGACGATCGACCAGTACATGCCGGAGTTGTGGCTGGAATGGCGATGATGGACGGTGCGGACGATGGCCAGTTTATCCGCGTGCTGGGCTAATCGCGGCAATATCTCGGAGATGCGCATGCCGGGAACATTCGTGGCCATGGGCCGAAACGGCCCGCGAATGGTGTCGGGGGCTTCCGGTTTCGGGTCCCACAGGTCGAGGTGGCTCGGGGCGCCGCAATTGAAGATCAGGATGACGGCCTTGGCCCGGCCGCGACCGCCGGCCCCCGCCGCCGCGGCCCGCAGCCAGTCGGACCAGAACAGCCCCAGGGCCCCCAACCCGCCCAGGCGCAGAAACTGGCGGCGCGTGGGTTTGTTACCCGGCTTGTGCGTGTTTGACGCCATGGTTCCCCCCTTACGATTTCCTGGGTCTGACGAAATTGGCCGAACCGCCGACCCTCCTGTATTCTACCGTGGTTTGGGCGGTTGGCCTATCAAAATCCGCACGGTCGTCCTGAAGTTGCTATAACAAGGCGTAACCGTTCAGGGTTTGTTATCCTCCGGGAAAAAGGAAGAGAAAGAGTAGGATGAAGATTATGATTTGGAAGAGGATTAAAAGCAAGATTAAGAGTAGGATTAAAATTAAAAAGCTTCGGTTGTCTTTATCTTGCTCTTGCTCTTAATCCTCTTCCTACTCCTAATCTTACTTTTACTCCTGCTCTTTTTCCGACCAGAAAAAAACCACTGAACGGTTATAACAAGGCCAAGGAGGTCAATCATGCCACGCAAACGTCCCCGCACCGTCGCCATGAAAAAGAAGGCCATTCGCAAGAAGGAGGCCCAGCGGCGGAAAAAGTTTGGCTTGATCGGCAATATGATTCGCGGAAAAAACTGATTCAGGTCCGCCGCAGATTGCCGGGGCCATCAGGGCATTTCAGAGGCGCCAACCATGGACTCGGTGACGAGATTCAAACCGACAAAACAACTTTAACCGATGCAACGTCTAAGGCCTGATCACCTCAATTCGCGGAGTTATACTGCACGCGGGCAGAAGTGAGTCAATTTCCGGTAGCCGCATTCGCATCGAACTTGAGCGGCCTTGTTGGCCAACTGGCGGCGGTGGTGGCCACAGCTTGAACTGGCCAACTGGCCCGGGTGTCCCTCAATTTCGGCCGCGTGCATTATATACTGGGTAGCGGTTCTGTTTGCCGGTTCGGTCATCGCCCGCCAGCGGCTGATCCTTAGAGATTCAGGAAGCCTCCCATGCCCGGACCGACCATCACCATCTTGGATTACCTCGTCGAATTGAGCGCCGAAGGAAAACAACCCGACCAGCCAGAGGCGGAAGTCATCGCCATCCGCCCAGTATGACAGCGGCACCCACCGCAGCCGACAAAATCATTTATTGTCCCTTTACCCCGCTTTTGCCTCCCAGTAGACTGAGGCCGGATCAAGCCGTTATCTCACCTGAGGAGAATTCCATGGCCCAGGCCGTCGCTCGCCGGACACCGTTGCAACACTTCGAAGTCGAGTTCGCCAACTCGCGCAAGCTCTTCGATCAGGCCAAGGCCCTGTTTCCCCAGGGCGTCACCCACGATCTCCGTTACCTGGAGCCGTTTCCCATCTATATCGACCGGGCCCTGGGGGCGTACAAGTGGGACGTGGACGGCCATCGCTTGATCGATTTCTGGTCGGGCCATGGTTCCTTGCTTCTGGGCCACAGCCATCCCGAGGTGGTGGCGGCGGTGCAGCGGCAGATGAGCCGCGCCACGCATCCGGGGGGCTGCCATGAACTGGAAATCGAATGGGGCCAGTGGGTGCAGCGGCTGGTGCCCAGCGCCGAGAAAATGCGCTTCACCTCGTCCGGGACGGAAGCGACGCTGATGGCCCTGCGGCTGTCGCGCATGTTCACCGGCCGGCCGAAGGTGCTGAAGTTTGCCGGCCATTTTCACGGCTGGCATGACTTCCTCGTGCCCGCCGCCGATCCGCCCTACGACGGCCAACCCGTACCGGGGATTTCGGGGGATGTGGCGGGCGCAACCGTCATCGTGCCGCCCAACGATCCGGCGGCCGTCGAACGCGCTCTGGCCCAGGACCCGGCCATCGGCTGCGTTATCCTCGAACCGACGGGCGGGCACTTCGGGGCCGTGCCGGTCCGCGGCGATTTCCTGAAGGCCTTGCGCGAGCTGACCACCCGGCACACCCGGCTGTTGATTTTCGACGAAGTCATCAGCGGCTTCCGCGTCCATCCCGGCGGCGCCCAGGGCTATTACGGCGTGCGTCCCGATCTGACCACGCTGGCCAAGATTCTGGCCGGCGGCTTGCCGGGCGGCTGCCTGGCCGGCCGGGCCGACATCCTCGCCGGTCTCGAATTCCGCGCGGGCAAGCCGAAGATGAAACATCCGGGCACGTTCAACGCCAACCCGCTGTCGGCGGCCGCCGGCGCCGCCGCCTTGCAGGTCGTGTCCAAGGGCGAACCCTGCCGCCGCGCCAACGACACCGCCAAACTGCTTCGCCAGCGCCTCAACGCCCTGTTCGCCGACCGCGGCGTGGACTGGGTATGCTATGGCGAATTCTCCGGCTGGAAACTGCTGCCGCGCTACCAGGGGCCTCGTCCGACCAGCGACGACTTTATTCCTTACGGCGGCGACCACAACAAGCTGGACGGCCCCAAGGACAAGAACCTGGTCCACGCCTTCCGCCGCGCCATGCTGCTGCACGGCGTCGATCTGCCCGGCCTGGCGGGCATGACCATGCTGCCGCACACTGAAGCGGACGTCGAGGAAACGGTGGCCGCGGTGGCGGAGACGCTGGATTTGCTGCGGGAAGACGGGTTACTTTAGTTTCCCCAAGCCCGCAGGCGAGTCTTCGAGCCTGCGAGGTCGCCGGTGCCATTTGCTATAATGGGATTGTCCTTGAAAATATTGGGGATCAGTAATGGGAATCACTTTTGTGGAAGGAACAGTAACCGGCAAGAAAGGGAAAAAAGCCACCATCAAATTCCTGGTGGATAGCGGGCCGGTGTATACTTTGTTGCCGGAAAAAGATTGGAAAGCCATCGGCCTCAAGCCAAAACGATCCATGACTTTACCCTGGCGGATGGCACAGAGGTGAAAAGAGCCGTTTTGGAATGTCATATCGCGATTCCTCAAGGGGAGGGCCATACCCCCGTTATTCTAGGTCTAGGGGAAACCGGAGATGAGGCCCTTCTTGGGACTGTCTTCTGGCTGGGCGGCGGCGAGGCAACCCGGGCCCGAGCCGCGCCAGCGGCGGAGGAGAAAAACTCCCCAAAAGCCCGCTACCACTTGACCGAAACCGGACCAAAACGATCTTTCAAAATGCCGGCGCACGGTTTTACAAACCCTATCGATATACCAATCCAAGCCTCGCGGGACGTTTACCCTTCGAGGGAGACCCAATATTTCGTCACCCTATTTTACCCCAACCTGCAGCATAAAAAGCTCGCGGCCGACGATGTCGCGGCCTTGCTAAAACTTGACAAGCACCTCAAAGGCAAAAAGAAAACTGAGGCAAAAGAGGTGACCGCCGCCATTGTACATTGGAGGTGCCTCAACCACGAAGACCGGCAGCCCTTATCCTATCATTACCTTAATTACCCTCTGGAGGAAGGCATTTGGTATAATGGTAGCTCCAAGGTAGGCCCGGATTTCATTCCAACGCTGGAACAAGCTCTGAAAGATGTCGAGGCTCTCAAGGCGATCAAGCCATCGGTGAGTTGGTGATTTCGCATGACCCTTGCAGGTTGCCCATGGGCAGCGGGAGAGGATTGTCTCCTGAGGTTCTGCGAATCGCGGCTAAGGGAAAAGTTTCGAGGTCAAATCGTTGGATCTTACCCGCTTAATTCACGACCGCGCGCGCCCCGACGCCTATCCTCATCCGGTCGCTCCAGAAAAAAAGGAACCTCCCATGCCGAAGGCGGCAGCGAAAAAAACTGTCCGGCCCCGAGCCATCGACCGGAAAACCGTGCACCGGAAGGCAATTGAATATTGCTTGTTCCATTACCCGACTTTGTACACCGCCGGAATTCCCCTGTTGTCCGCCGGCCCCGCAGGCAAACAATGGAAGCTTCCCATTGTCCTTTCCTCCCCGCATTTTGGTGTGCACGGAGAGGTGGGCGAATTGCACATCGCTCCGCGCACCGGGAAAGTGA
>CAZFGM010000053.1:0-1694 GCA_964518515.1 uncultured Alcaligenaceae bacterium
ATGGAAGGCGGCATGGCCGAGCGCGATTACGCCCGCCAGGTCTACGAGACCATCCGCTACGCCAACCGCGATCCGGCCTTGCTCGAATGGGTGGACGGCAGCACCTTCAAGATGCGCGTCTTCCCGCTCGAGCCGCGCCAGGAAAAACGCATCGTCCTCAGTTACACCCAACGGCTTCCGAGCCTGTACGGCAAGACGGAATATCGCTTCCCGGCGGGCCACTCGATGCAGAAGGTCGATCTGTGGTCGTTCCACGCCCGCGTCAAGAACGGCGCCGAAATGACCTGGACCAGCCCTTCCCATCCTCCTGGCTTCACCGGCATCAAGGCTAAAAACGACGGCAACGACCTGATCCTCGACGCCTCCGCCCGCTTCGCCCGCACCGACAAGGACGTGATCCTCAGCCTAACGGAGAAAGACAAGAAGGACGAAGCCGCCCGCTTCTTCTCGACCGTTCACGACGGCTCGGAATACCTCATGGTCCGCTATCGGCCCACGCTGAAGATCGGCGATCCGGAAGCCAAGAGCCGAAATCGCCTCTGGGTGTTCCTGTTCGAATCGTCCGGCGACCGCGATCCTTTGCTGGGCCGGGCCCAGGTGGAGGTCATTCGCAACTTCCTCACCCACGTCGATCCCAATGACAAGTTCCTGGTGGCGGCGGCGGGGACGCGCGTGCGCTTTCATGCCGCCAAGCCGCAAGCGGCGAGCGCCAATAACGTCAAGGCCGCGATGGAATTCCTGGAGAACACTCATCTGATCGGGGCCCTTGATCTGGCCAACGCCTTCGCGGAAATCAACAAGGTGCTGCCGGAAAAGCGGGCGGAAACCTACCTGGTCCACGTTGGCAGCGGCATTCCCGCCATGGGCGAGCGCCGTGACGATGCCTTGATCAAAGCGCTGCCCGAGGCCCTGTGGCTCTTTGGCCCCCGTGATCCCATAACACAGGAAAGACCCAAGCTGCTGCTGGCCGAGGCGGCCCATTACGTCGGCGTCGGCGTCGGCAAGCGCTGGAACCGCACTTTCATGAAAGCCGCCGCCGAAAAAACCGGCGGCCACTTCACCCAGATCAACCCCGACGAGCCGATCGCCTGGCGGGCCTTCGACCTGTTCGCCACGCTGCACACGCCGCGGCTGATGAACGTCGAAGTTGTCGCCGATGATGGACAGACCCAGGTCCTGGGAAAGGACGGCAAGACCGTGGAAACCGCCCGCCCCCTCTTACTGGCCTTTAACCAAACGATTGCCCAGGGCGAGGAGATTTGCGCCCTCACCCGCGTTGGCAAGCCCCGGGGCGAGTCTTCGAGCCCCGGGGGTCCCGCCGGCCGCATCGCCCTGCCCACCTCCATTCGCATTCGCGGCACCCTCGACGGCAAAGCCGCCGAATTTCCCCTGAAGGCGGACAACGTGCATGCGCGGGCCGATTACCTGCCGCGCACCTGGGCCAAGCTCGAAATCGACCGCCTGCTGGCCGACAACGCCCTCGCCAACAAGGACACGATCATCAACCTGTCCAAGGCGATGTACGTGATGACGCCGTTCACCTCGCTGCTCGTCCTGGAGCACGAGGACCTGTACACGCAGTACAAGGTGGATCGCGGCCGCAAGGACCACTGGGCGATGTACGATTGCCCGGCCAAGATTCCGGTGGTGTACGAACCCGAGCCGGGGCAGCCCGATCTCAAGAAGATGAAGGG